>JBDHZW010000014.1:0-36432 GCA_039812105.1 Nakamurella sp. | reverse complement strand
CCGGTGATGTTCGCGGCGCGGTCGCCGGCCAGGAACGCGATCAGGTCCGCCACCTCCTGCGGCCGGGTGAAGCGCCCGGTGACGCTGCCGGCGGCCGCCCCGGCGACGACGGCGTCCGGATCGGCCCCGGTGGCGGCGCCGATCGTCGCGGCGACCCCGCCGGCCCCGAGCCACAGGTCGGTCTCCACCGGCCCCGGACTGACCGTGTTGACCCGGATGCCCTTGGGCCCCACCTCCTTCGACAGCGACTTGCTGAAGTTGGTGAGCGCGGCCTTGCCCGCGCTGTAGTCGATGACCGCCGGGTCGGGCAGGAAGGCGTTGACCGATCCGGTGGTGACGATGCTCCCGCGCCCGGCCGCCAGCATGGTCGGCAGCACCGCGCGGGTGGTCCGGACCGCGGCCATCAGGTTCAGGGTGATCGACGCCAGCCATTGCTCGTCGGTGACGGACAGGAAGCCGTCCGGTCGCGGCGTCACCGCGCCCACGTTGTTGACCAGCACGTCGATCCCGCCGCGGGCCCGGGCGGCCGCGACCAGCGCCGCGGGTGCGTCGGGGACGCCAAGGTCGACCGCGACGAACTCGACGCCGCCGGCGTCGACCAGCGCGGTGAGCGCGTCGGACGACCGGCGGGCGCCCGCGACCACCTGTGCGCCGGCCGCGGCGAGGGTCCGGGTGACGGCCAGCCCGATGCCCTTGCTGGCGCCGGTGACGATCGCGACCCGGCCGTCCAGACCGAGGTCCATCGGGTCAGTTCCCCGGGCGGATCGCCGGCCCGACGCCGCAGCCGCGGAGCCAGTCGAGCACCGCGTCGGCGACGTCCCGCCAACCGTGGTCGATGGTCAGCGAGTGACCGCGGCCCTCGAACTTCGTGATGTGGGTGACGGCCGCCGAGTCGCGGTACTTCTTGAACGTCGAGCTGGTGACCACGTCGGGCACGGTGTGGTCGGCGGTGCCCGAGATGAGCAGCAGCGGTCCCCGGGTCTCGTTGCCGGTGTCGACGGCGGCCTGCGAGTGCAGGACGAAGTTCGCCGCCGCGGCCTGGAACAACGGCCGAGCCGGTGACGGGATCGTGCACGAGGCGAAGAGCCGGTCGGACTCCTCCTCGGTGAGGGCGTTGCCGAACCCGAACCGGAACTCCTTCTCGGTCAGCTCCACGCTCCGGTGCAGGTTCGCCGGATTGCCCAGCGCGGGCAGTCCGGCCCGGAGCTGGGCCAACGGCAGCGGCAGCACACCCTTGATCTGCGCCGGGTCGATGGCGACGCCCGCGGCGCCGTAACCCTGGCCGAGGAGCTTCTCGGTGATCAGGCCGCCGAACGAGTGGCCGATGATCACCGGCGGCGCCGGCAGCGCCCGGATGATCTCGGCGTAGTGGTCGGTGATCTCGTCGATGCCCAGATCGGCGACCAGCTCGGGGTGCTTGCGCGCCTTGTCGACGGTGTCCGCTTCGCCGGGCCAGCCGGGGGCGATCGGGTCGTACCCGGATTCGGCGAACAGCTCCATCCAGGGTTGCCAGCTCGTGGCGTGCAGCCAGAGGCCGTGGATGAACACCGCCGGGGTGGTGGGAGCGGTCATGGTCGCGCCTTCCTGTCGGGAGCAGCCGGTCGGCCGGTGGGCGAACCCGGACGGGTCCCGGCGGCGGATCCCTGGTCGCCGGCGGGGCGGTGCCCGTCCTGGTTCAGGCCGGAGCCAACACCGGCCCGAACGACCACGTCCAAGACCCGTTCGGGTCGGATTGATAACCCACGGGACACGTCGCCGGGTTACGGTGGGCGCGCGGCCAGCCACCCGCGCTCGGGTTCGACGGGAAGGGCGCGATGGACCTGGATCTCCGGTCGGTGCGGTACTTCGTCGCGGTCGCCGACGAGCTGCACTTCGGCCGCGCCGCCGCCCGGCTGTACGTCAGTCAACCGGCGCTGTCCAAGCAGATCCGGCGGTTGGAGGAGCAGCTCGGCGCCCAGCTGCTGGTGCGGGACACCCGGCACGTCACGCTCACCGCCCGCGGCCAGCGGTTCCTCACCGAGGCCCGCCGGCTGCTGGCGATCGCGCAGACGATGCAACAACCGGCGCGGGCGGACACCGTGCGGATGGCGCACGTCTTCGAGCTGGACACCAGCCGCCTGGTCGCGGATGCCTACGCCGCGCGGTTCCCGGACGTCACGCTGAGCGAGCACGCGCTGGACAGCGCCGCCCAGCTGGAGGCGTTGCTGCAGCATCGGCTCGACGTCGCGATCCTGCGGATCAGTCCCCGGATGCTGGTCGAGCATCCCGGCGGGTGGCGGCACCGGCTGCTGCGCCTGGAACCGTTGGTGCTGGTCGGGCGGCCGCCCGACGCCCCGGCCGCGGACGCGCCCGGGATGCCGCAGGACGCGTCACCGACGGTTGCGTCGCTGCACGACGGCCCGCTGGACGTCTTCGGCGACCCGCCGGAGTCCGGCAGTTACAACGCACACGGTGACTACCTCAGCGCGCTGGAGCGGAGCCTCGGGGTCACCCTGCGCTGGCTCGGGACGCCGGGTGCGTTCAGCCATTGCCTGGCCCGGGTCAGCCGCTCGACCGGCCGGACCCGCTTCCTTGAGTTCCACAGCTACGCCGTTCGCTATGCGGCGCACGGTCTTTCCCTGGCCTGGCCGCGGGAGGCGCAGCCGTACTACCCGTGGTCGCTGGCCTGGCGGGACGAGTCGCCGACGCCCGCGGTGGCCGACTTCCTGACGCTGGCCCGCGCCGAGTCCGCCGAGCGGGGATGGTTGACCTACCCGGACGCCGTTCCGGGGACGCCCTGGCTGCCGCCCGACGACCCGACCAGGGGTGAGTCCCGGGCGACCCCCGGTCGCCGCGCTTCACCCTCGCGCGGATGAAGTCGGCAACTCCCGTCACACCCGTCACATCCGCTGCGGTTTCATCCGCGCTGGGGTAGTTGATCCGCGCGGCCGGGGGGTCAGCCGAAGAAGCGGGGGAGGGTGCCCTCGAACGCCTCGCGCAGCTCGTCCAGGGCGAACGTCGCGACGTCCTGGATGTCCAGCAGCTGCTCCTCGGGGGCGCCGGTGTCGCCGCGGTCGACGACGCCGATCTTGCACCACGGCTGGCGCCGGACGGTGCACATCTCGGTGAACCGCAGCTCCTCGGTGCGCGGCACGGCCACCACCACCCGGGCGGTCGACTCCGCGAACAGCCAGACGAACGGGTCGGCGTCTTCGGGCAACACGATCCGCGCGCCGGATTGGCCGGACAGGCACATCTCGACCAGCGTCTGGACCAGGCCGCCCTCGGACACGTCGTGGGCGGCCGAGATCATGCCGTCCCGGGAGCCGGCGACCAGGATCTCGCCCAGGATCCGCTCGGCCTCCAGGTCCACCGCCGGCGGCCGGCCGCCCAGGTGCCGGTGCACCACGTCGGCCCAGGCCGACCCGTCGAACTCGTCCCGCGTCTCGCCGAGCAGCAGCAGGGTCTCGCCGGTGTCCTGGCCGATGCCGGGGATGGTGCGCCGCCGAACGTCGTCGATGACGCCGAGCACGCCGACCACGGGCGTCGGCAGGATGTTCGCCCCGGCGGTCTGGTTGTACAGGGACACGTTGCCGCCGGTCACCGGGATGCCCAGCTGCGCGCAGCCGTCGGCCAGCCCGCGGACGGCCTGCTCGAACTGCCACATCACGGCCGGGTCCTCCGGCGAACCGAAGTTCAGGCAGTCGGTGACGGCCAGCGGCACCGCGCCGGTCGTCACCACGTTGCGGTAGGCCTCGGCCAGCGCCAGCTGCGCCCCGGCGTACGGGTCGAGCAGGGTGTACCGGCCGCTGCAGTCGGTGGCCATCGCCAGACCACGTTCGGGACCGCCGGCGGATCCGCCGGCATTCTCGGAGACCCGGATGATGCCGGCGTCGGCCGGCTGCGCCAGCACGGTGTTGCCGCGCACGTACCGGTCGTACTGGTTGGTCACCCACGCCCGGGAGCACAGGTTGGGCGCGGCGATCATCCGCAGGATCAGCTCGCGCAGCTCGCCCACCTCCGGCCGGGCCAGCGCGGCCGTGGTGTCGGCCGTCAGCGCGTCCTGCCAGTCCGGCCGCCGCACCGGACGCCGGTAGACCGGACCGTCGTGCGCCACCGACCGGGGCGGCACGTCCAGCACGACCTCACCGCCGAACTCGATGGTCAGCCGGCCGGACTCGGTGACCTCACCGATGACGTCCGCCTGCACCTCCCACTTGGCGCAGACGGCCAGGAAGTCCTCGACCTTGTCCGGCGTGACGACCGCGCACATGCGTTCCTGCGACTCGCTGGACAGGATCTCGGCCGGCGTCATGCCCGCCGCCCGCAGCGGCACGCTGTCCAGCACGATGTGCATGCCCCCGTCGCCGGCCGACGCCAGTTCCGACGTCGCGCACGACAACCCGGCGCCGCCGAGGTCCTGGATGCCGACCACCAGGCCGGCGTGGAACACCTCGAGGGTGCACTCGAGGAGCACCTTCTCCGCGAACGGGTCGCCGACCTGCACCGACGGCAGCTTCTTGCGAGCTTTCGAATGGCCGCCGCTCTCCTCGTCGGAGCCGGCGAACGTGTCCGAGGCCAGCACCGACACCCCGCCGATGCCGTCCAGCCCGGTCCGCGAGCCGTACAGGATGACCTTGTTGCCGGTGCCGGAGGCGTGCGCGGTGTGCAGGTCGGACGCCCGCAGCACCCCGATGCAGGCCGCGTTGACCAGCGGGTTCCCGGCGTAGGAGGGATCGAAGACGACCTCACCGCCGATGTTCGGCAGGCCCAGCGAGTTGCCGTAGCCGGAGACACCGGCGACCACGCCCGGCACCACCCGCTGCGAGTCCGCCGCATCCGCCGGGCCGAAGCGCAGCTGATCCATCACCGCGACCGGCCGGGCACCCATCGCCAGGATGTCCCGGACGATGCCGCCGACGCCCGTCGCCGCCCCCTGGTAGGGCTCGACGAACGACGGGTGGTTGTGCGACTCGATCTTGAAGGTGACCGCCCAGCCGTCACCGATGTCGACGACGCCGGCGTTCTCCCCGATGCCGGCCAGCATCTTGGCCTGCATCTCCGGGGTGGTCGTCTGCCCGAAGTAGGCCAGATGCACCTTCGACGACTTGTAGGAGCAGTGCTCGGACCACATCACCGAGTACATGGCCAGCTCGGCGTCGGTCGGCCGGCGCCCCAGGATCTCCCGGATCCGCGCGTACTCGTCGTCCTTCAGACCCAACTCGCGGTAGGGCTGCTCGACCTCCGGGGTGGCCGCCGCGCGCGCCACCGTGTCCAGCACCGGACCCTGGTCGACCAGGTCGACCGCGCCGACGGGATCGGTGACGTCCAGCAGGTCCGCCTGGGTCGGCCGGCTCATGCGGCCACCCCGATCCGGTCGAGGACCGAGTAGAACAGGCCGAGCCCGTCGTCGGTGGGCCCGGTGAGCGCGTCGATGGCGTGCTCCGGGTGCGGCATCAACCCGACGACCCGCCCGTCGGCCGAGGCAATCCCGGCGATGTCGCGCAGCGCGCCGTTCGGGTTGCCCTGGTTCGGCGGCTCGCCGACGTACCGGAACACCACCCGACCCTCGCCCTCCAGTTCGTCCAGCACGGCTTCGGACGCGACGTAGCAGCCCTCGGCGTTCTTCATCGGCACCAGGATCTCGGCACCGGGCTCGAACCGGGAGGTCCACGCCGTCGAGGTGTTCTCCACCCGCAGCCACTGGTCGCGGCAGATGAACCGGAGGCTGGCGTTGCGGATCAGCGCGCCGGGCAGCAGCCCGGCCTCGCACAGCACCTGGAAGCCGTTGCAGATGCCCAGCACCGGCAGCCCGCCGCGCGCCGCATCGATCACCGACCGCATGACCGGTGCCTGCGCGGCGATGGCCCCGGCCCGCAGGTAGTCGCCGTAGGAGAAGCCGCCGGGCACGACGACCGCGTCGACCCCGCGCAGGTCGGCGTCCGCGTGCCAGAGCGCGACCGCCTCGGCGCCGCTGTACATGACCGCCCGGGCCGCGTCGACGTCGTCGAGCGTGCCCGGGAAGGTGATCACGCCAACCTTCGGCCCGCCCGCCCGTCCCTGGCTCACGCGGACACCAGCCGGGTCACGGTCCAGGTCTCGATCACCGGGTTGGCCAGCAGGGTGCCGGCGATCTCCTCGAGTTCGTCGTCGGTGACGGAGTCGTCCACCTCGAGGTCGAAGTGCTTGCCCTGCCGGACGGCGGTGACGCCGGCGTGCCCGGACCGGCCGAGCGCGGCGAGGATCGCCTTGCCCTGCGGGTCGAGGATCTCCGGCTTGATGACGACATCGACGGCCACGCGAGCCACGACATACCCCCAAGGGTTCGGCATACGGGAAACGGTCAGGGGAACGGAGCCGCCGTTGGCCAGTGGAATCCCGATCCGACCGCGACCCGAGTCTATGACGGCGAGCCGCCCACCCGATTCCACCCGGCGGCCCGGAGCCGGGCCGGCCGGGCCGAGCCCGCCCGGCAGGGGGTCAGGAATCCAGCCGGTGAGCGCCGTCCGCGTCGGCGCCCCACCGGTTCACCACCGCGGTGGTCTGCGCCAGGGCCGACCCGCTGCCGCTCCCGCAGGTGTCGGACGAGGTCAGGGCACACCAGCGGTAGGGGGCGCCGACGTCCTGGTAGGACGCCACCCAGGCGACGTCGCTCGTCGTCCAGGTCCCGGCGGCGTCCTGGCTGAACTGCACGCGGACCAGCAGGCCCTGCTGCACGCCCGGGGCGCTGCCCAACTGGGCGGCGATGTCGTTGCCCAGCCCGTAGATCGCCCACTTGCCGTCGATCTTCTCCATCGGCTGCACGACGTGGGCGTGGTGGCCGTAGACCAGGTCGATGTCGGGGTCGGCCAGCAGGGCCTTGGCCGTGTTCTTCTGCTCCGGGCTCGGGGTCGAGTCGTACTCCTCGCCGGCGTGCATCGCGACCACCACCAGGTCGGCGCCCGCCTGCCGGGCCGCTCGGGCCTTGGCCTTGATCGCGTCGACGTCGATGGTGTTGACCTGCCAGGGCTGGTCCGGCCCGCCCCCGTTGAAGCCGTAGGCGACCGAGATGAAGCCGACCCGGCCGTTCGGGGTGTTGATCACCACCGGGATCTGCGAGTCCGCTTGCGTCCGGTAGGAGCCGTCGTGGAGCAGTCCGGCGGCGTCCAGGTCGTCCAGGGTTCGATCGATGCCGTCGGTGCCCTGGTCGAGGGTGTGGTTGCTGGCGGTCGAGCAGGCGTCGTAACCGGTCTTGACCAACGCGGGCAGCACCTGCGGCGGCACGGAGAAGTCGGGGTAGTTCTCGAACGGGCCGTCGGGTTCGGCCAGCGGCGTCTCCAGGTGGCAGATTCCGATGTCGGCGCCGGCGACGTACTTCTGTTGCGCCGCCAGCATCGGGAAGAAGTCCATCCCGTCGACCGTGGTGTCCGCGTCGTCACCGGCGTCGGCCCGGGCCTGGCCGATCAACTGGGAATGCAGCAGCACGTCCCCGGCCATCGCGATGGTGACGCATCGCACTCCCGGGCAGGCCGCATCGTCGATCGGCCCGGGGGTCGGGGCGGCGACCAGGTGGTCGGCGGCCGGGGTCGGCGCGATCGTCGTCAATGACGCCGGCGGGCTCGACGTCTGGACGTCCGGCGGTGAGGACGTCGGCATCGAGTCGGCTGAGGACGACGACAGCGGCGACGAAAGTGCCGGTGGCGACGACGACGGCAACGGCGGGGCCGCTGCGGCGACCGTCGCGACCGGAGTCGGTTCGGACGATCCGACGGTCGGCGGTGCCGTCGGCGATGGGATCGATGCGGCCAGCGCCCCGGTGCCGCAGGCGCTGACGGCGAGCAGCCCGACCGCGATCAGTGCCAGCGGGTAGCGTCGGCGGCCCATTCCGCCCTCCTCGACCTCGGCCCGCGGTGAGCGGTCGAGCCGGCCCGCACCCCGACACGGGCGCGGCACCGGACACACGTGATGGCGTCCTGCCTAGCGAACGAACGCCCCGGGGTGGGTGAGGCGCACCGAAGCGTTCGGTGACGGACCTCACCTGGACGCGGAAATGTTGATGTGTCATCTTTAGTTGAGACTTCATATATAAGCAAAGCGAAAAACATGGAGATCACGTGACCACGCTGAAGATCGTCATCGCCTCCACCCGCCCCGGCCGGCTGGGTGCGCCGATCGGCCGGTGGCTGGCCGAGCAGGCCCGCCGGCAGGGTGCCTTCGACCGGGTCGAGGTGCTGGACCTGGCCGCGGTGGACCTGCCGCTGTTCGACGAGCCGCACCACCCGCGCACCGGCCAGTACCTGCACCCGCACACCAAGGCCTGGTCGGCGGCCGTGGACGAGGCGGACGCGCTGATCTTCCTCTCCCCCGAGTACAACGGCTTCCCGCCGGCCACCCTGATCAACGCGGTCGACTACCTGCACGCCGAATGGACCGGCACTCCGCTGGGCGTGCTGACCTACGGCGCCGGTGGCGGCGGCGCCCGGGCCCGCGCGCAGCTCGAGCTGTTGGGCGGCTACCTGAAGATGCCGGTCGCCGAGTCGAACTTCGGCCTGCCGAACGTGTTCGGCCAGGTCGCCGACGGCGTGTTCGCCCCGGCCGACGGCAACGACGAGTCCGCCGGGCGTCTGGTCGCCGAACTGGCCGACCTGGTCGCGGTCGAGCGCGCACTCGTCACCGAGGCGGCCTGACCTTCCGGTCCCGCGACGGCCGGTCGAGTGCGGGCCGAGGCCCGTCCCCGCCGTCGCCGACCTCCTCGTCCTCGACCGGGACGATCCGCGGCGGCGGCTCGGTGGTCTGCGTCTCCCACCGCCGCCCGAACAGGTAGATCACCGGCAGGGTGGCCAGCAGCGGGCCGATGATCGACACCGGCCGCAGCAGCCACCACATCAGGGTCGGCTCCACCGCTTCGGTCTGCGGGCCGAAGATCGACCACTCCACCCCGCGGGACAGCGCCATCCCGGTGGTGTGGAACAGGAACAACGGCAGCGCGAACCGGGTGAACACCGTGGTCGCCTTGGCGAAGGCGCCGCCCCTGCCCAGCGCGTGCAGCACCGCCGGCCGGAGCAGTTCGGCGACGCCGGCCTGGAAGACCATCAGCGCGACGATGCAGACGGTCGGCGGGGCCATGTTGGAGTCCTCGCCGGGCACGCCGACCATGGACCCCGGGTACAACCCCGAAAAGACCAGGCCGATCAGCGCGAACAGCCCGGCGGCCGTCATCACCCGGGCCTGCTGCCGGTAGCGCGGTGCCTGGTAGGCCCAGTCGATCCGGCCGTCGGAGAACCGGGGGGCGGAACCGACCCCGGCGATCCGGTCGTAGAAGTAGCCGAGCTGGAAGCAGAAGCCCCAGACGAAGATCATGTTGATCCACTCGACGCCGGGGATGTCCACCCGGAACCGCAGGATGTCGACGATCACCGCGAGGCCGGCCATCACCACCAGGACCAGCAGGTCGTACCGGCGGTGCAGCCACACCGTGATCGGCATCAGGCAGACCAGCAGCAGGTAGACGGCCACGAACCAGAGCGGCGAGAGCACCATGATGATCGCCTGCCAGGCCCACTGGATGTCCCACACGCTGGTCACGATGATGCCCAGCACGATCCAGGTGACCATCAGCGCCAGGCACGGGATCGCCAACGACCGGGCCTGCCGCAGGGCGAAGTGCCACAGCCGCTCGCCCCGCGCGGCCGCCCGCTCCCACGACTTCAGGTGCACGTAGGCGCCGATGTAGAAGAACAGCGGCATGACCTGCAACAGCCAGGTCAGGATCCACAGGCCCGAGGTGAAACCGAGCGGGCTGGTCGCGTACGGACCGTCGTCACGCCACACCAGGATCGTGAAGCACCAGTGCCACAGGATGACGATGAGCAGCGAGAACGCGCGGAGGAAGTCCGCGTAGGGATTGCGCTGCACCCGTGTGACCGGGCTCGCCATGCCGTGCCTCCCCAGTCCCGATGCCGTCCGGATTCACATCCCGATCCGGGCCCTCACACCTCGGCTTCCATGGTGCGCCTGCGCGATGGGGTCCACGATAGGAGCATGGGAATCGCCGCCCCGGCACGACCCGCGGTCGTGCACCGCGCCCGCCGTCGACGGCACTGGGCGCTGGCGGCGGCGATCGTCCTGCTCGCGGTCAGCAACTACATGGCCAACCGGGTCATCGGGCCGTGGTGGTACGTGCCGTGGAACCTGTCGGTGGCGGCGCTGCTGCTGTACATCTCCACCCGGGGCGGCGCCGGGCCGGTGGCGATCGGGCTCGGCATCCGGCACTGGCACCGGCCGGTCGGCGTCGGGCTGCTGCTGGTCGGCAGCACGGCGCTGCTGTTCGCCCTCGGCATGGTGCTGCCGGCCACCCGGGACGCCTTCCTGGACAGCCGGACCGGCGGCGCCAGCCTGCCGATGATGCTCTACGTCGTCTTCGTCCAGATCCCGTTGGGCACCGTCGTGCTGGAGGAGATCGCGTTCCGCGGGGTGCTGCCGGCGCTGATGGGTGGGGCCCCGGCGATCCGCTGGCGGTGGGGGCCGGTGCTCGGCGCGTCCACCCTGTTCGGGCTGTGGCACATCCTGCCGTCGATGGGCATCGGCGACGCGAACGCCGCCGTCGGCGAGACCATCGGCACGAACCCGTGGATCACCACCACCGCGGCGGTGCTGTCGATGATCGGCGCCGGCGTGCTGATGTGCCTGATGGCACGGGTGGGCAAGGGCATCAAGACGACGATGCTGCTGCACTGGGCGACCAATTCCCTCGGCTTCTTCGCCGCCTGGCTGCTGCTGCAGTAGGTCCGGCCCCGCTCTACCCCGCCCCGGCCCCGCCCTTGTGTCGCGTGCCCGCTCCCATGGTCAACACGGGATTGGGGCGGGATCGACAGCTGGTGCGGCTGCGGATCCTGCGTGGAGCGGAGGGGCCGGATCGCGAGTCGCGGCCGGGCGGGGCTGACCGCGGCGGACCAACAGGCATAGCCTGACCCGATCATGCGGATCACCAAGTTCGGCCACTCGTGCCTGCACATCGTCGACGGCGAGGCGAGCATCCTGATCGACCCGGGCATCTTCTCCGGTCCGTTCGAGGGGCTCACCGACCTGACCGCCGTCCTGGTCACCCATCAGCATCCCGACCACGTCGACCCGGAGCGGCTCAAGGAGGTGCTCGCCACCAACGCCGGAGTGCCCCTGTACGCGGACCCGGACTCCGTTGCCGTGCTGGCCGGGCACGACATCGAGGCCACCGCGGTGCAGACCGGCGAGGTGCTCGACGTCGGCACCACGGTGGAGGCCTGGGTGGCCGATCACGCGATCATCTACGGGGATCTGCCCGGCATCACCAACGCGTGCTACCTGATCGGCGACCGGCTGTTCCACCCCGGTGACTCGTTCACCCTGCCGGCCCGCGACGTCGACATCCTCGCGCTGCCCGTGTCGGCGCCGTGGATGGCCGTCAAGGAGGCCATCGATTACCTGCACGAGGTCACCCCGGCGGTCGCGATCCCCATCCACGAGAAGGTGCTGGCCAACCCGGGGATGGTCTACGGGCTGATCCCCCGGCTGGGTCCCGACTCCACCCGGTGGGTCGACCTCGACGACGGGCAACCGCAGGAGCTGTAGCCGCCTTCCGGCCCGAACCGCCCGCAAACCCCCTGAACAAAGCCGGTGCCCAGCTCGGGACCGGTGGAGGATCTCGGATGACGGACGCCCGACAGGAAGACACCCCGACGGTCACCGGCGAACGGGGCCGCCGACCGTGGCGGCTGCGCCGTGAGGCCGAGGCCCCGGAGCGGCCCGACCACCGGGTGGTGCGGCGGCTGGTCCTGGGCTCGGCGCTGATGCTGTTCCTGGAGCTGGCGCTGATCCGCTGGCTGGGCGCCAACATCGTGCACCTGAGCTACTTCTCCAACTTCGTGCTGCTCGGCTCGTTCCTGGGCATCGGCCTCGGCTTCCTGATCGCCCGGCGCCGCTGGTCGGTGTTGCCGGCCGCGCCGGTGATCCTGGCCGTGCTGGTGATCCTGACGTTCCTGGAACCGGTCACCATCGACCGGGCCGGCGACCAGGTCGTCTACTTCACGTCGTTGGAGACGTCGGGGCCGCCGGCCTGGCTCGTGCTGCCGATCATCTTCGTGCTGGTGGCGGCCTGCCTGGCCGGCCCGGCCGAGGCGGTCGGCCGGTGCTTCGCCGACCTGCGCCCGCTCACCGCCTATCGCTGGGACCTGGTCGGGTCGCTGATCGGCATCCTGTCGTTCACCGCACTGTCCTTCCTGCGGGCGCCGTCGGTGGTCTGGGGCGTGCTGGTCACCGCCGGGTTCGTGCTGCTGATCGACGGCTGGAAGCGGTGGCTGTCGGCGTCCTGCGGCCTGGCCATGATCGCCTTCCTGCTGCTGGAGACCCTGACCCCCGGGGTGTCCTGGTCGCCGTACTACAAGATCCACACCGAGGACCGGATCCTCGGCGACGCGCCCATCACCGACATCTCGGTGAACGGGGTGCCGCACCAGATCATGCGGCCGGCCGCGGTGCGGCTGCAGGAGGAGCCGCAGTACGGCCTGCCCTACCAGCGGTCGCCGGAGAACCCGCTGCGCAACGTGCTGATCATCGGCGCCGGCTCCGGGTCGGACGTGGCGATCGCACTGTCCAAGGGTGCCCAGCACGTCGACGCGGTGGACATCGACCCGCGGATCATGCAGATCGGCGTGGAGAAGAACCCGGACCAGCCGTACGCCGACCCGCGGGTCACCAGGTACGTCAACGACGGCCGGGCCTTTCTGGAGACCACCGACACCAAGTACGACCTGATCCTGTTCGCGCTGCCCGATTCGCTCGCCCTGGTCACCGGGGCCTCGCAGATCCGGCTGGAGAGCTTCCTGTTCACCGAGCAGGCGCTGTCCGCCGCCCGCGACCACCTGACCGACGACGGCATGTTCGCGATGTACAACTACTACCGCGAGGACTGGCTGATCGACCGGCTGGCCGGGACCGCGGCGGCCGCCTTCGACCACTCGCCGTGCGTGGACGAGGTCGGCGGCGGGCAGGCGGTGGTCAGCGCCGCGCTGCACGAGCAGAACCAGTCGTGCGCCGGCACCTGGACGCCGGCCGGAGCGGTGATCGCACCGGCCACCGACGACCGGCCGTTCCTGTACTACCAGGGTGGCCCGATCCCGGCGATCTACCTGTGGACGCTGGCCGGCATCCTGCTGATCTCGCTGATCGCGGTGCGCGCGTTGGGCGGGCCGTTCCGGTCCATGCGGCCGTACGCCGACCTGTTCTTCATGGGCGCGGCGTTCCTGCTGCTGGAGACGAAGAACATCGCGACGTTCGCGCTGCTGTTCGGCACCACCTGGCTGGTCAACGCGATGGTGTTCGCCGGCGTGCTGGTGATCGTGCTGGCCGCGGTGGAGACCACCCGGCGATTCCGCACGCCACCGCTGCCGCTGGTGTTCGCCGGCATCGCCGGGTCGCTGGCCGTCTGCTACTTCGTCGAGCCGGACTGGCTGCTGAGCCTGCCGTTCTGGCCGCGGCTGATCGTGGCGGTGCTGCTCGCGTTCATCCCGATCTACCTGGCCAACGTGGCGTTCTCCAAACGCTTCGGCGCCTCCGACGACTCCCGCGCGGCGTTCGGGCTGAACCTGCTCGGCGCGATGCTCGGCGGCTGCATGGAGTACCTGGCCCTGCTCACCGGGTACCGGAACCTGCTGCTGATCGTCGCCGCGCTGTACCTGTGCGCGTTCCTGCTGACCCCCCGCAAGGGGCTGGTCACGGTCTGACCCGGCCGCTCCGACGCCCCCGCCCCCGGGAACCGACCCCGGGGCCGAGCGGCTCCGGGGTCGAGCGGCGCGGCCCCGGGGTGGCGGCGGGCGGCCCGGTGCGGAGAGGCGTCAGGTCCTGCTGAACGCCGGGTAGCCGGCGGCGGCCTCCTCGTCGCACTTGCGGCGGTATTGCCCGACGCCGCCGATGTACGACAGCAGCCGGCGCGGCTTGCCCGGCACGTTCGAGCCCATGTACCAGGAGTGGGTGCGCGGCACCAGGGTCGCCCCGGCGACCTCCTCGTGATGCGCGACCCAGGCCTCCTCACCCTCCGCGGTCGGCTCGATCACCGACTTGTCCTGTGCCCGCAGGTCGGCGATGGCCCGGCTGATCCACTCGGTCTGCTGCTGCAGGCAGGTGGTCATGTTGCACAGCGCCGCGGACGGCGCCAGCGGGACGGCGGTGGTCAGCAGGTTCGGGAATCCGTGCTTGGCCAGGCCCATCGTCGTCCGGATGTCCCGTCCCCACTCCTCGGTCAGCGACCGGCCGTCCCGGCCGCGGATGTCGATGCGGGTCAGCGCGCCGGTGCCGGCGTCGAAACCGGTGGCCAGCACGATCACGTCGAGCTCGACGACGGTGCCGTCGGCCAGTTCGATGCCCTCCGGCCGGATCCGCCGGATCGGGTTGTCCCGCACGCCGACCAGGTCGACGTTCTCCCGGTGGTAGACCTCCAGGTAGTCGGTCTCCAGCGGGACCCGGTGGGTGCCGAAGCCGTACTCGGTGGGCACCAGGATGTCGATCAGCCGCTCGTCCTTGAGGCGCTGGCGCATCTTGTCCGCGACGAACTGCGAGACCGCGTCGGAAACCTCCTTCTCGAAGAACATCTCGCCGAAGCCGGCCAGCCACAGTTTGAGCGAGCCGTCCTGGTAGATCTCCTCCAGCACGTCGCTGCGTTGCCCGGGCGTCAGATCCGCCCACACGTGCTCGAAGTCGTACTCGAACCCGGTGAAGGTGTGCGGGATGGTGGTCTTCAGCTCCTCGAACCGGGACTTGTACCAGTCCTGCTCCTTCGGGCCGTACGACGGGTTCTTCATCGGCAGCACGTACTGCGGGGTCCGGGCGAACACCGTGAGATGACCGACCCGGTCGGCGATCGTCTGGATCACCTGGATCCCGGTCGCCCCGATACCGATGACGCCGACCCGCTTTCCGGACAGTTCCAGCCCTTCCCGCGGCCAGCGCGAGGTGTGCACGATCCGGCCGGCGAAATCGGCCTGACCCTCGATCACGTTCTCCATCGGGGCCGACAGCATGCCGCCGCACGTGACGAAGAACTGCGCGTCGACCGTCTCCCCGGTGTCGGTGGTGATCGTCCACCGGGCCCGGTCGTCGTCGTAGTGCGCACTGACGATCGTGGTGTCGAAGGTGATGTCCCGGCGCAGGTCCAGCCGGTCGGCGACGTAGTGCAGCCACTGTTCGATCTCCGGCTGGGCGGGGAACCGCTGGCTCCAGCTCCAGTCCTTGTACAGCTTCTCGTCGAACAGGTACTGGTAGATGTAGGACTCCGAATCGAACCGCGCGCCGGGATAGCGGTTCCAGTACCAGGTCCCGCCCACATCGGCGCCGGCCTCGAAACCCCGGACGGTCAGCCCCTGCTCGCGCAGCTGGTGCAACTGGTACAGCCCGGCGACGCCGGCGCCGAGGATCACGGCGTCGACCTCGGTGGCCTTCTCCGGTGGGGCAGCGGTCGTGCTGGTCGACGTCATCGCGTCACCTCTCTGTGTCGGTGGGTGCTTCCCGACACGAGAGTGGTCGCTGTCTCACACCTCTCGGTGTCCCATTTCGAAACCGCCGGCCGGAACCGGTCAGCCGGAGATGCCGTACTGGCGGATCTTGCGGTACAGCGTCGAGCGGGCCAGACCGAGGGTGTCCGCGGCCGCCTTGCGATTGCCGTTGTTGTCGCGCAGCGCGGCCACGATGGCGTCCCGCTCGACCTGGTCCAGCGGGCGCAGGGCGGCCAGCGGCAGGCTCTGACACGTCGGCGGCAGGTCCTGCGCCTCGATGTGACCGACCGGCCGGCGGCGCAACGCCTGTCGCAGCACGCCCTCGAGCTCGGCCACGTTGCCGGGCCAGCGGTGGTTCTCCAGCAGGCGCAAAGCCTCGCGGGACAACCGGATCTCGCGATGTGGGGCCAGGTCGGCCAGCAGGTCGGCAACGATGCCGGGCAGATCGGCGGTCCGGTGACGCAGCGCCGGCACGGTCGCCGACACCCGGAAGACCCGCAGCAACGATTCCTCGATGACGTCCGCTCCGTCGGTCGCGGTGGCCGCGAGAAAGACACCCGGCCCGGGGCCCCCCGGCAGGCCCCGGGCCAGCCGCTCCGCCGCCGGCGGCGCCAGCCGGTCGACATCGCGGAGCACGAACAGAACGGGCGCGACGGCGGCGAGCCGGATCCGCGCGCCCGTCTCGTCGGGCGAGCGTTCGATCTCACCCGGTTCGATCGGCAGCACCTGGCCGGCCGGATGGCGCCGGCGAAAGGCGTCGGCCAGCAGCCGGGCGCGGCCACTGCCGAATTCGCCCAGCACGACCACCGGCGATCCCGCCGCCAGCGCGGCGGCCACGGTTCGTTCGGCGGCCCGGAACGACGGCGAGCCGCTGGCGCAGCGTCCGGCCGGTCCCGCCCCGTGCCGGTCCGCCGGCTCGGGTTCCTCGCGGTCCGCCGGGCCCACCCGGGCCGCCATCCCGGCGATCGACCCGCCGACCGTGCAGCGCGCCGCTCGGACCCGCACCCGGACGCCGGAGGGCAGGTCCACCCGGTCGTCGGTCCGGTCGTGCCGCTCCATGACGAACCGCAGGTGATCCTCCAGGGCGGCCTGGTCGTCCGGGCTGACCAGGGTCTTCATCGCGGCGTTGGTCAGCACGACCCGGGGCCCGACGGCCAGCACGCCGTCCCGGACCCGCGCATCGAGCCTGGTGTACATGTCGAACAGGGCCTGGCCGGCCATGTCGCGGTCGAGCAGCAGGCTGTGCTCGATCCGGGCGGCCGCGGACCGGACCATCGAGTGGAACAGCGGTGTCGAATGGTCGGACAGGCAACTGATGTCCAGCACGCCGGTGATCCGCCCGGTGAACGGATCGCGCACCGGCGCGCCGGCGCAGGCGAAGCAGTGCAGCGTGGACACGAAGTGTTCCTCGCCGACGATGTGCACCGACGTGCCGGACTCGAAGACCGTGCCGACCCCGTTGGTGCCGACCGCGTCCTCGGCGTAGTGGAAGCCCCGGGCGAAGTACACCCGGTCGAGCAGCCGGGCGATCCACGGGTCGCCGTCGACCCGGCTCACGATCCGGGCGTTCTCGTCGGTCAGCGCCACGCACGCCGGCACATCCATGATCTGTTCGGCGAGCTGCTCGACGATCGGCGCGGCGCAGCGGGCGAGCCGGGAGGCCGGGTCGAAGGCGTCGGAGTACCCGCCGTTCAGCCCGTCCGGGTGCACCCCGTGCGACACGCTGCGCCGCCAGGACGCGGCGACGACCTCCGGAACCCCGTGCAGTTCCGGGTTGGTCCCCCGCTCCAGGAAGTCGACGCGCGCCGAGGAGAGCGCGAGCCGACGGTCGGCGGGCCGATCGATCACCATTGACACCTCCCGGCGGGACGTCCCCATCATTGTCGGGCGGAGTCAACCGCCCAGGTGTCCGAAAATCGGACACCTGGGTGGATGGCGACGGATGTTCCGCAGCGTCCGGCTCAGACCTTCGTGCCCAGCAGCTCGCCGAGGTGCCGGTCGATCTGCGGCATGTACTCGGGGTTCACCGCGAACAGCCCGAGATGGCCGAGCACGTCGTCGACCACCCGCAGTTCGCTGCCCGGCACCAGTTCCTGCTCGGACCGGCAGTCACGGACCGGGAAGAACATGTCCTCGCTGATCGGCATCACGTAGGTCAGCGCGGTGACCCGGCCGAGCGCGGCGGCCAGGTCGCCGCCGGTGTGCCGGGAGACGTCGCCGCGCTGCCACTTCCAGGCCATGCACAGCAGGTCGTTGGGGTCCATCGCGGTGAAGTAGGGCTCCAGGAAGCCGGTCAGGAATGCCTCCTTGGTGTCGAAGTCGAGGGCGCGCCAGACCTCCTGCTTCCAGAACTCGGTGGAGAAGCCCATGATCGCCCAGATGCCGGCGTGCCGGGTGAGGCCGTCGACGACGTCGGCATTCGATGCGTACTCGCCGCCGTTGAACCCGGGGTCGGAGGTGATCGCCTCGTTCAGCGACTTGGTGAACAGGAAGTCGTGCGGGGTGTTGCGGGCGGTGCCGGCGATCGGTGCGGCCCGCTTCACCTTGTCCGGGAACCGGACGATCCATTCGTAGGTCTGCTGGGCGCCCATCGACCCGCCGACCACGAGTTCCAATCGGTCGATCCCGAAGTGCTCGCGCAGCAGGCGTTCCTGGGCGACGACGTCGTCGCCGATGCGGACGTGCGGGAACCTGGACATGGCGATCCCGGCGTTCGGTCCGGTCGCGTTGTGCGGCGAGGTGGACAGGCCGCTGCCGATCTGGTCGATGACCACGATGAAGTAGCGCTCCGGGTCCAACGCGTGGCCGGGTCCGATGTAGGCGTCCCGGAAGATCTGGTGGGTGCCCGAATACCAGGTCGGGATCAGGATGGCGTTGTCCTTCTCCGGCGTCAGCGTGCCGAACGTGGCGACCGCCAGTTGACACTGCGGGATGACCCCGCCCTCCTCCAGTTCCAGCCGGCCGATGTCGATCAGCTCGTAGTCGCCGTGGAACTCATGGGAGTAGAAGGGGTTCTCGATCGCGGTCACACCGCACCCCCGGAACGAATCGACAACGTCATCGCAGCGACCTCCTCGTCGTCGACGGGCGTCCTCGCGCCCGCCATGCCCGAACAGTAGGCTCGGGCATCTCCCGCTTCGCGAACTGTCCGAAAACGAGTCATCGGGCTGTCACACCCGGGCGGCGGCCGGTGTCCCATGGGCATGACGATGACGACCGAACGACCCACCCTGACCCACTCCCCCCGCGCCCGGGTCCCGCTCGACCCGCCGCGAGGCTGGTTCGCCCGACGGATCGACCGCCTGGTCGCCCGCCGGTTCGGCGGGTCCGCCGACCCGCTGCGCGCCATGTGGCACAACCCGCGGGTGCTGCGCGCCGACCTGGCCCTGGAAGCCGGGGTGACCAGGTTCAGGACGCTGCCGCCGCAGCTGCAGCTGTTGGCCGAGATGACCACGGCGGGCCGCATCGAATGCGGCTGGTGCATGGACTTCGGCTACTACAAGGCGCACGCTCAGGGCATGCCGCAGGCCAAGCTGGAGCAGGTGCCGACCTGGCGCACCAGCGACGCGTTCACGGTGACCGAGCGGCGGGTGATGGAGTTCGCCGAGGCGGCCACCGCGACCCCGCCGCAGGTGACCGACGAGCTGACCGACGCGCTGCGCGCCGACCTCGGCGACGACGGGCTGGTCGAGTTGACCATGATCGTGGCGGTGGAGAACCTGCGGTCGCGCTTCAACTCGACGCTGGGCCTGTCCTCGCAAGGGTTCTCCGAGTCGTGCCGCGTGCCGAGCCGGTGACCGGGAAGAATCCGGGGCTGGACGATTTCGTCCGGCACCGGGATCTGCTGTTCACGATCGCCTACGAGATCACCGGCTCGGTCGCCGACGCCGAGGACGTCGTGCAGGAGAGCTACCTGCGCTGGCGGGAGGCGGCCGCGGAGTCGGCCATCCGCAATCCCCGTTCCTACCTGGCCCGGATCGCCACCCGCCAGGCACTGAACCGCATGCGCAGCAACGCCCGCCGCCGGGAGGACTACGTCGGACCCTGGCTGCCCGAGCCGCTGATCACCGCGCCCGACGTGGCCGAGGACGCGGTGCTGGCCGACTCGGTGTCGATGGCGATGATGGTCGTGCTGGACTCGCTCACCCCGGACGAGCGGGCGGTGTTCGTGCTGCGCGAGGTGTTCGCGTTCGGCCACGACGAGATCGCCGAGGCCATCGGCAAGTCACCGGTCGCCGTGCGGCAGATCGCCCATCGGGCTCGGTCCGGGGTGCAGGCCCAGCGGCCCCCGCTGGATGCGCCGGTGACGCAGACCCCGCAGGCGCAGCGGGTCGCCGAGCGGTTCCTGCGGGCGGCGGCCACCGGGGACCTGCAGGATCTGCTGGACGTGCTGGCCCCCGACGTCGTGCTGACCAGCGACAGCGGCGGCAAGGTGTCGGCCAACCGGCGGCCGGTGCGGACGGCGGACAAGGTGGGCCGGTTCCTGATCGGCGTCCGCAGCAAGTACTCGGCCGGCCGGATCCGGTTCGACCTGGCGCTGGTCAACGGCCGACCCGGGGTGCTCAGCTACATCGACGACGTCCTGGACACCGTGACGACCTGGGACGTCGTCGACGACCGGGTCACCGCGATCTATCTCGTCCGCAACCCGGACAAGGTCGGCGTGGCCGGAACCGTGCGCGCCGTGACCCGTTGACCCTCCCCACCTTCGCCGACTTGCCTCATCTGCAGGTTCCGGGGCGCCGCGAACCTGCCTTTGAGGCAAGTCGAGGCGGTGCCCGGGACGTCCATCCGCAAGCCTGCACCGTTCTGCCGGGGTGCACACTCACGTCATGGCGTGGCTGATCCTGATCGTGTCCGGGCTGCTCGAGGCGGGGTGGGCGCTCTCGCTCAAGGCGTCCGACGGGCTGTCGAAACTGTGGCCGTCGGTGGCGTTTTTCGTGCTGCTCGCCGCGTCGATGGCCGGGTTGATGTTCGCGCTGAAGACGCTGCCGGTGGGCCCCGCCTACGCCGTGTGGGTCGGCATCGGCGCGGTGGTCACCGCCGTGGTCGGCATGATCGTGTTCGACGACCCCGTGAACGCGCTGACCATCGGGTCGATCGTGCTGATCATCGCCGGGGTGGTCGGGCTGCAGCTGGCCGGCGGCAGCGCCCACTGATCCGCCCCGCCGCCACCCCAACCCACCTCGACTTGCCTCGTCTGCAGGTTCGCAGGGCCCCGGAACCTGCAGATGAGGCAAGTCGGCGTGGGTGGGGTGCGTTGATCCGCGCCGGTCAGCCGATCCAGTCGCTGAACCGGCGGCCGGAGATCAACTGGTACGCCTCGATGTACCGGGACCGGGTGGCGCCGATGACGTTGTCCGGCAACGGCGGCGGCTCGGCGCCGGACGTGCGGTCCCAGCCGGACTCGTCCGAGGTGAGCCAGTCCCGCACGTACTGCTTGTCGAACGACGGTTGCACCTGACCCGGGCGGTACCCGAAGGACGGCCAGAACCGGGACGAGTCGGGCGTGACCAGCTCGTCGCCGAGCACCACCTGATCGCCCAGCAGGCCGAACTCCAGCTTGGTGTCGGCGATGATCACGCTGCGGGTCAGCGCGTGCGCGGCCGCCCGCTCGTACAAGGTCACGGTCAGGTCGCGGATCTGCTCGGCCAGCGGCCGGCCGATCTGCGCGGCGACGTCGTCGAAGGGGATGTTGTCGTCGTGCTGCCCGATCTCCGCCTTGGTGGCCGGGGTGAAGATCGGCTCGGGCAGCATCGACGCCTCGATCAGCCCCGGCGGCAGCGGGATGCCGCACACCTCCCCGGTGGCCTGGTAGTCGGTCAGGCCCGACCCGGTGAGGTAGCCGCGGGCGACGCATTCCACCGGCAGCATCTCCAGTCGCCGCACCAGCAGGGCCCGCCCGCGGACCTCGGCCGGGATCCGCGGATCGTCGTGCGCGACCACATGGTTGGGCACCACGTCGCCGAGCAGCTCGAACCAGAAGACGCTCATCGCGGTGAGCACCCGACCCTTGTCCGGGATCGGGGTGGGCAACACGTGGTCGTAGGCGCTGATCCGGTCGGAGGCGACCATCAGCAGCAACTCGTCGTCGACCTCGTACAGGTCGCGGACCTTGCCCGACGAGAGGTGGCGGTAGTCGGAAAGAGTGGGCACGCCAGCACGCTACTGGCGTCGCCCGTCCGGCGCGCGCCGCCGGTCACCCCGCCCCGGCAATCAGCCCCCGCCGGCGCAGCAGCGGCTCGATGTCGGCGTCCCGCCCGCGCAGGTTCCGGAACGCCTCGAGGGCCGGCACCGACCCGCCGACCGCCAGCAGGGAGCGGCGCAGCTGGTCCCCGTTCGCCCGGGTGAGGCCGCCGTGCTGGGTGACCATGTCGACGGTGTCCGCGTCCAGCACCTCGGACCAGATGTAGGAGTAGTAGCCGGCCGAGTAGCCGCCGTCGAAGATGTGCTGGAAGTACGTGCTGCGATACCGGGGCGGCACCAGGTCCAGCCGGATGCCCGCGGCGGTCAACGCGGCCCGCTCGAACTGCACCACGTCGGGCACCTCGGCGTCCGGGGCGAGCCGGTGCCAGGCCTGGTCGAGCAACGTGGCCGCCAGATACTCGACGGTGGCGAATCCCTCGCCCCACAGCTGGGCGGCCTGGATCCGGTCGACCACCTCGGCGGCCAGCGGTTCCCCGGTCTCGACGTGCCGGGCGTAGCCGGCCAGCAGCTCGGGCCAGTACACCCACATCTCGTTGACCTGGCTGGGGTACTCGACGAAATCGCGGGGCACGTTGGTGCCGGAGAACCGCGGGTACCGCACGTCGGAGAACAGCCCGTGCAGGGCGTGCCCGAACTCGTGGAACAGGGTCCTGAGTTCGTCCAGGGTGACCAGGGCGGGCTCGCCCGGCGCCGGGTGCGGGATGTTCAGCACGTTGACGATCACCGGGCGGGTGCCGTGCAGGTGGTTCTGGTCGACGAATGAGCTCATCCAGGCGCCGCCGCGCTTGCCCTCCCGGGCGTAGTAGTCGCCCAGGAACAGCCCGATCGGCTCGCCGGCGGCGTCCCGCACCTCCCAGATCCGCACCTCGGGGTGGTAGCCGGCCAGGTCGTCGCGGGGCACCAGCTCGATGCCGAACAGGCCGCGGGCGGCGGCGAACACCCCGTCGGTCAGCACCCGGTCCAACCGGAAGTACGGGCGCAGGGCGGCGGTGTCGACCTGGTAGCGCTGCCGGTAGATGCGGTCGCTGTAGAACGCCCAGTCCCACGGCGCCAGCTCGGCGACGCCGTCCTCGACCGCGGCCTGCGCCAGGATCTGCGCCTCGCGCTCCGCGTTCGCCACCGCCGGTCCGACCAGCCGATCCAGGAACCCGTCCATCGCCGTGAGCGATCCGACGGTCTGGTCGGCGACGACCGCGTCGGCGTGCGTGGCGAAGCCGAGCAGCCGGGCCCGCTGCGCCCGCAGCCGGACGATCTCGACCAGGACCGGCCGGTTGTCGTGCTCGCCCCCCTCGGCCCGGTGCAGCGACGCCTCGAACAACCGCCGCCGCACGTCCCGGTTGCGCAGCACCTTCAGCAGCGGCTGCGGCGTCGGCAGCACCAGGGTGATCACGTACTTGCCGTGCAGCCCGCGGTCGGCCGCCGCCGAGGCCGCGGCGCCGATCGCGTCCGGCGACAGCCCGTCGAGCTCGGTGACGTCGTCGACCACCACGGCGGCGGCCTCGGTGGCCTTCAGCAGGTTCTGCCCGAACCGGGTGGTCAGCGTCGCGAGCTGCTCGTTCAGCTCGGCCAGCCGGCGGCGGCCGTCCTCGTCCAGGCCGGCGCCGGCCAGCACGAAGTCCAGGTAGTAGCGGCGCAGCAGTTCGGCGTCCTCGCCGGTCAGGGTCGGCGCGTCCACCTCGGCCCGGTGCAGGGTGTCGATCCGGGCGAACAACGCCGGGTCGAGCCGGATCCGGTCGCCGTGCGCGGTCAGCGCGGGCACCACCCGGGCCTCGACCTCGCGCAACGCCTCGGTGGACAGCGAGCCAGTCAGGTTGAAGAACGTGTTCGACACCCGGCCCAGCACGACGCCGGCCCGTTCCATCGCGACGATCGTGTTCTCGAATGTCGGTTCATCCGCCCGGTCGGCGATCGCCCTGATCTCGGCCAGGTGTTCGGCCATGGCCGACTGGAAGGCCGGCTCGAAGTCGGCGGTGGCGATCTCGGCGAACGGCGGCAGCTGGAAGGGCAGGGGTGACGGATCGGCGAACGTGTGCATGCCGCCGATCCTGCCCCTGCCCGACGACAGTCCTACGCCCGCGCCCTACGACTGCGCCCTACGACTGCGTGGTCACCACCTGGTGCGCGGCCCGTCGCGGCGACGCCTGGCCCGGCCGGGCGGGCCAGCCGACCCGGAACATGCACAGGGCCCGCGACGCGTCGTCGCCCAGGATCGCGGCCAGCCGGGCCGGGTAGTCCGACGGGTGATCGCTGCGCCGGTCCCGGTCGATCCGCTCGGTGACCTGGTTCATGTGCTGCAGGGCCAGCCCCTTGGTGGTTGCCGCGAGGTGCACCCGTTGGGCGAGCCGGCCGCCGGTCAGCTGCTGGGCCCGGTCGTACGGGTCGGCGACGAGCACCACGCCGTAGCCCGCGGCGGTCCGGGTGTGCACCGTCCTGGTCTGCTTGACCCAGGTGGCGTCGGTCATGGATCGGGAGGCCAGCGACGGCAACAGCTTGGCCGCGGCCCGGACCGGCGCGGACAGGCCCTGCCCGTCCACGGTGAGGCCGTCCCGGTGGGCCTCGGCCGAGGAGCCGGTCGGCCGGAACCAGGAGTAGCCGTCCCGGGACATCGCGTCGTCGTCGGCCACCGCCTGCGCGGCGTCGACCATCAGCTCACCGAGCGCCTGCCGCGGGCCGGGCTCGACCACCCAGCGCAGGCTCGCCCCGTCGGCACCGAGGCCGGCCAGCTCGTCCAGCAGGGAGGGGTCGACGGCCTCGGCCCGGTACGGGCCGCGGTTGGTCCGGCGGGTCGCGATGGCCTCGGCCGCCGGGGTGTTCTCGACGTGGCCGGGGAGCACGTCGATGCGGGCGACCAGATCCGAATCCGGGCCCTCGGGCAACAGGGTCAGGGTCGGCCGCAGACCCTTCGCCGGCGCCGCGACCAGGGCGTTCTCGATCGCCGCGCCCAGCGCGATGGTCCGTTCCCGCCGGTACGGGTCGACGGTCGGCATCACCCGGGCGTCGTCGGCGTACACCTGCAGCCAGGTCGGTCCGGTGGTGAAGCGCCAGGGCTGGGTGTTGTGCGGGCTCGGGGCCAGGATCGCGGCGGCGACCAGTCCGAAGATCCCCTGGGCGTCGGCAGCGGCCTCCCACGGGTGCAGGGCCGCACCCCGATGGACCCCGGTGGTGGCGGTGACGCTCATGGTGACTTCCCCTCGATCGACGACTGTGTCCGCACGTCACGCTAGGTGCGGGAGCGGGCCGGTCAGCAGGGTCGAAGGTCCCTGCCCCGGCGTGGGAGCGGGCACAGTGCGGGTCGGCGGGCCGTCGCGGGGCCGCCCGGGTCGCGCCCGATGCCACCACGTGCCCCCTCGACCGACGAACACCCGGACCGGGGAAGAAGCACGGGAGAAAGAAAAGGGCCGGCGCGCTCACCCGGAGGTGTTCGCGCCGGCCATCGACAGGCGGTGCTTTCGCAGACCGGATCCCCCTTGCCGGATCCACACCGGGAGCCTGGCTCAGTCCCCGCCGCGGGACGTGACCGGTGCGATCCGACGGGCATCGCTCCTGTCGAACGAGGTTAGGCTAACCTACGCTTCGCGCCTCGCGCAAGCCCCTCGGCCAGATTTGATCACGAAAATCTTCCGGAAATCATCCCGGGCCCTCCGCGACGTCCGCCGGGCCCGCCCGTTCACAGGGTTCACCCCGATCCGTCCCGATAGGCTGTCCCGCGTGCCGGACGACGACCAGCCCGCCAGCGGCGGCGACCCCCGCGACCGCACCCGGCGCGACCACCCCGGCGAACGGGACAACCCGCCCACCCAGCGGGGCAACCCGCAGGACTGGTTCGACGACACCGGCGACGCGCAGGACCGCACCGCCCCCTACGGACCGCCGAGCGACCCGACGCCCGGCGTCGTCCCCGGCATCGTGCTGGACAACCGGTACCGGCTGGAGGAGCTGCTCGGCCGGGGCGCCACCGCCGAGGTGTACCGCGGCCTCGACGAGCTGCTCGGCCGCCAGGTCGCGGTCAAGGTGTTCAACCGGGGCATGAGCGATCCGACCACGGTGGCCCGGCAGCGCACCGAGATGCAGGTGCTGGCCAAGCTGCACCACCCCAACCTGGTGACGGTCTACGACGCCAAGCTGGGCATCGAACCGCCGCCGGGCGCGCCGCCCGCCGCCGACGACGCCGACCTGACCTACCTGGTCATGGAGTTGGTGCAGGGCGGCACGCTGGCCAACCGGATCGCCCCGACCGGGATGGCGCCCTCCGACGTCGCCCGGATCGGCGCGGCGGTGGCCGGCGCCCTGGCCGCGGTGCATGCGCACGGGCTGGTGCACCGGGACGTCAAGCCGGCGAACATCCTGATGTCGACCGAGGGCGACGTGAAGCTCAGCGACTTCGGCATCGCCCGGGAGCTGGCCGCCGAGCGGCTGACCGCCGCCGTCGACGTCATCGGCACCGCCGCGTACCTGAGCCCCGAGCAGGCCCGGGGGGCCGAGGTCGGCCCGCCGACCGACGTGTACGCCCTCGGACTGGTGTTGCTGGAGGCGTTGACCGGACGGCGCGAGTACCCCGGTCAGGCGGTCGAGTCCGCGGTGGCCCGGCTGCTGCGCGACCCGGTGGTGCCGGACACCCTGCCCGGCTCCTGGCCGGCCCTGCTGCGGGCGATGACCAGCTCCGACCCGGCCCGGCGTCCCACCGCCGCCCAGGTCGAGGCCACCCTGACCGGCCGCGGCCAACTGCCGACCCCGGCCCCGCCGGCGACCGCGACCCTGCCCCAACCGATGCCCGCCGCGCCGCCGCCCGCGCCGCGGAAATCCAACGCGGGCAAGACGTTCGCCATCACCCTGCTGATCCTGGCGGTGGCCGCGCTGGCGGTGGTCGGGGTGATCGCGCTGCTGCAACGCAATTCCGACACGAACACCCCCACGGTGACGACGCCGGCCACCACCTCGAGTTCGACGCCGCCGTCCCAGGTCACCGTCACGACGACGGAAACCACCGAGCCCACCCGGCCGACCACCACCCGATCGACCCCGACCAGCTCGTCGAGCACACCGACAACCCCGACGACGCCGCCCACCCCCACGCCGACGCCCACGCCGACCACCCCGACGACACCGACCACCCCCACCACCCCGACCACACCCACCAGCACGGCCGAACAGCAGAACCAGCAGACGGCCACGGTCACGCCCTGACTCGTCGGGCGGTGGGCGGGTCATCGGAGCGGGTCGATCAGTTCGGGACGACCTCGGGGGCCGGATGCGGGCGCCACGGCACGATCAGCACCGGGCAGGTCGCGACCTTCAGCAGGGCGCCGGTGAATGACCCCACGAGCAGGCCGGCCACCGCGCCGCGGCCGTGACTGCCGGCGACGATCATGTCCGCGTCGAGTCTTTCGGCCAGGTCGGCGATCAGCTGGGCGGGCGTCCCGGCGTCGATCGTGGTCAGCACCAGGTCGGCGTCGAACCCGTCGCCGGTCAGCCCGTCCACCAGGCTCCGCATCCGACCGTCCAGGGTTTCGTGGCCGTCGACCAGGACGGGCCGATGCCCGATGTGCCACTCCTTGTGCACGCAGGCGACGGTCAGGCTCGCCCCGGTCGAGACGAGCAGATCTCGGACGACGGGCAGGGCGTGGTCCGCGGACGGCGATCCGTCGCTCGACCAGATGATGCGCTTGAGCATGACTTCCTCCGACCCTGGACTGCAGATTGGACGGCCGGGTCCGAGGTCGTCGACGCCGAGTTGCCCCGAACGCCGGCCGTTCGTCCACTGTTCGGCATCCGACCGCGCCTGCCCATCGGGTCCACCACCCATTTTTCGGCCGCGACGGCAGGAAAAGGCACAGAAATGGTGCCCGGACCGCATGGACAGAACCCTCGGTGCCAATGACGCTGGGTTCATGTCCGTGACTGTCGGTCGGAGCGCCCCGGTCCTGCCGCGCCGTGCTCCCACCTCGCTGTATCGGCGGCTGCTGCTGTTCAACGCCGCCGTCGTCGTGCTCGGCGCGCTGGTCCTGACGCTGTCCCCGGTCACCGTGTCCGACCCGGTCCGGCTGGCCGAGGTGCTGGTGCTCGCCGCCGGCGCCGTCGCGATGGTGGCGGTGAACGCCATCCTGGTCCGGGCCACCCTGCGCCCGCTCGACCGGTTGACCGCCCTGATGGAGCGCGTCGACCTGCTGCGTCCCGGCGAGCGGCTGCCGGTGCCGGCCGACCGGGACATGGCCCGGCTGATCGTCCGGTTCAACGAGATGCTCGACCGGTTGGAACACGAGCGCGGGGTCAGCACCGCCCACGCCCTGGCCGCCCAGGAGGGCGAACGGCAGCGGATCGCCCGGGAGCTGCACGACGAGATCGGGCAGAGCCTGACCGCGGTGCTGCTGACCCTCAAGCGGACGGTCGACCGCGCCCCCGCCGACCTGCGCGCGGAACTGCGGATGGTGCAGGAGACGATCCGCGGCTGCCTGGACGAGGTGCGGATGGTCGCCCGGCGGTTGCGGCCCGGCGTGCTGGAGGACCTCGGGCTGCGCAGCGCGGTCACCGCGCTGGCCACCGACGTCACCGACGCCTCCGGCCTGCCCATCGATCTGGAGGTCGATCCCCGGCTGCCCGACCTGGGGGCGAACACCGAACTGGTGCTGTACCGGATCGCCCAGGAGGGACTGACCAACGTGGCCCGGCACGCCGCGGCGTCCCGCGTCGAGATGACGCTGGCCGCCCGCCCCGACGCCGTCGAGCTGGCCATCACCGACGACGGGCGCGGCTTCGACCCGGCCGTGGAGGGGGCCGGCATCCGCGGCATGCGGGAACGGGCCATCCTGGTCGCCGCCGACCTGACCATCGGTCCCGGACCGCGCGGAGGGACCCGGCTGCGGCTGGTCGTGCCGACCGGCGGTGGTCGCCGATGACCGCACCCACCCGAATCCTGCTGGCCGACGACCACACCCTGGTCCGCCGCGGCCTGCGGCTGATCCTGGACGGGGAACCCGACCTGCGGGTGGTGGCCGAGGCCGGCGACGGCGCCGAAGCGGTCGAGCTGGCCGGCCGCGGCGACATCGACCTGGCCGTCCTGGACATCGCCATGCCTCGGCTCACCGGGTTGCAGGCCGCCCGCGAACTGGCCCGTCGGGGCAACGACGTCCGGGTGCTGATGCTGTCCATGTACGACAACGAGCAGTACTTCTACGAGTCGCTGAAGGCGGGAGCCTGCGGCTACGTGCTCAAGTCGGTCGCCGACCGGGACCTGGTCCAGGCCTGCCGGGCCGCGGTCCGGGGCGAACCCTTCGTCTGCGCCGGGGCGATGTCCGCGCTCATCGACGACTACCTGCGGCGCAACCGCAGCGGCGAACGCCTGCCCGAGAGCATCCTGACCGCCCGCGAGGAGGAGGTGGTCAAGATGATCGCCGAGGGTCATTCGTCCAGGGCCATCGCCGATGCCCTGTTCATCAGCATCAAGACGGTCGACCGGCACCGGGCGAACGTGCTGCAGAAGCTGGGCATGCACGACCGCCTGCAGCTCGCCCGGTACGCGATCCGCGCGGGCCTGATCGAGCCATAAGCCCCAGCGAGTCAACGAGTCACGGGAGGAACGATGCCGCTGTCCGAGTACGACCGCCGCCGTCTGGACGAGATCGAACACGCCCTGGAGGTGGACGACCCCGCGCTCGCCGCGGCCATCCGGTCCGGACGTCCGTCGATGCTGTGGGTCGTGCTCTACTGCCTGATGTTCGTGGCCGGTGCCGTGGTGCTGATCGGCGGCCTGGTCACCACCCACGCCTACCTGATCACCGGCGGCCTGATCGGGGTGGCCGGTGCGGTGATCATGGTCGTCGCGGTCGGCCGGCTGGAACGGCGCATCCGCGAGTGATCCCGCCGGGCGCGCCCGGGTTGCGGTGAGTCAACCCACATCCGTCCAGTGGACCGATGGGGCCGAGCCGGACCCGGGCCGGGTCAGGATGGTCGGGATGCCGACCACGACCCCGCCGCCGACCACCGCGCGCCGCCCGCCGGGCGGCCGGGACCCCCTGGTCGACGGGCTGCGGTCGGTCGCGCTCGTCCGGGTGGTGCTCTGGCACGCGGTCGCCGCCCCCTGGTTGAGCTGGATCTTCCCGGCGATGCCGGTGATGTTCTTCCTGGCCGGCTCGGTTCTGGCCGGCTCGGTCCTGGCCGGCGCCGGGCAGGCGTCCGGCCGCCGCCTGATCCGGCGGGTCGGGCGCATCCTGATCCCGTTCTGGGCCTATTCGGTCGCGGTCGCGGCGATCGTGCTGCTCACCGGCGCGTCGACCGGCGGGTGGCGTCAACTGCTCTCGTTCGCGGTGCCGCTGCACGACACATCGGGGACAGATCGCGACTGGTTGACCGGGCACCTGTGGTACCTGACCGACTACCTGGTGCTGCTGGTCCTGCTGCCGGTCGCGATGGTCGCGGCCCGGCGGATCCGCCCGGTGGTCGCGGCCGCCCTGCTCGGCCTGCTGGCCCTGGAGCTGGGCCCGGCGCTCGGTCTGCCGGCGGTCACCGGCGCCGCCCGGATCGCCGCCGGAGACCTGCTGTGTTACGGCCTGTTTGCCGTCCTGGGGATCGCCTGGGCGGTTCGCCGGCCCGGGCCGCCCTCGGCTCGGACGGCCGCCGGACGCGCCGCGGCCGGCACGACGCTGATCGTCGCGACGCTGGCCGCCGGGTCGGTCGTCCCGCTGCCCAGCGGATCGCTCAACGAGTCCTACCTGCTGTTGGCCACCGCCGCGCTGGGCTGGCTGCTGTTGCTCGGCGCTGCCGAACGCCCACTGCGCCGCGCCTTGGCCGGTCCGCGGATGGCGGCGGTGTCCCGGGCGGTCAGCGCGCGGGCACTGACCATCTACCTGTGGCATCCGGTGGCCATCCTGCTGGCGCTGGACCTGGCGGCCGCCAACGGCGTCGAGGGTCCGGCGACCGCGCTGCCGGTACTGCTGCTGACCGGGATGCTGACGGCCGCGGCCGTCGTCGCGTTCGGCTGGGTCGAGGATCTCGCCGCCCGCCGACCCCCGCGGTGGTGGCCCGGCCGGACCCGCCCGACCGTCCGGATCTCCGTGGTCCGGCGCGGCGCCGTCGCGGCCGGCGTGGTCGCCGTGACGGCGGTCGGCGTGGCCGGCGCGCTGGACCAGCCGGGCGGCGGCGCAACCGCGGCGATGCCCCGCCCGTCGGACCGAACGGCGTTGTCCGACACGGCCTTCCTGCCGGCGGACCACCGGCCGACCACCGGCGGCATCGCCGATGCCGACGCCGCCGAGTTCCCGGGAGCCGATCTCCAGGCCGCGCTGGAGCACTGGATCGCGGCGCAACCGGAGGTCGACGACGCGGTGGCCAGCGTCGCGGCCGGGCCGCGGACGTGGAGCGGCAGCACCATCCGCGCGGACGGCGAGCCGCCGGCCGCGGAATCGTCGATCGGGATGGCCTCCCTGACCAAGACGTTCACCGCGGCGCTGGCCGTGCAGTTCGCCGTCGACGGCCTGCTCGAGCTGGATGCCCCGGTGCCCGATCTGCCCGGCGTGGCACCGATTCCGGACGGCCCGGCGGTCACCCCGCGGCAGCTGCTGCAGCACTCGACCGGGCTCGTCCAGTACACCGATGCCCCCGGCTACGACGCCGCCCTGACCTACACGGCCGCGGAGCTGGTGTCCCTGTCCACCCGGGCACCCCTGGCCCATCCGCCGGACACCGGTGTCACCTACAGCAACAGCAACTACCTCTGGCTGGGGCTGTTGCTGGAGTCCATCGCCGGCACCGGCTATCCCGATCTGGTGTCCGACCGCATCGCGGGCCCGCTGGGCCTGCCGACCGTGGCGGTGATCGCGGACGACCGGACCGGCTGGGTGGGGTCCGCCTCCGGCGGGATCAGCGCCCGACCGGCGGATGTCGCCCGGTTCTTCGACGCCCTGCTCAACCGCGGCGAGGTTCTGTCCGTCGACGGGGTGCAACGGATGACCGATCTGAACCACCTCAACGGCGGTCTCGGCGTCTGGCCGATGTGCCCGTGCGGCGAGTCCGCCGACGGCCGGAAATGGGCGACGGGACTGGGCCATCACGTGGGCGACGGTGCCACCATCGCCTTTCCCGACGACCGGCTGGCGGTGTACGTGCGCATCACCGGCCGGGACATCGGCGCCGAGCGGATGACCGAGATGCGCGACCAGCTGGTGCTTCTGATGCGCGACACCGCCCGACCGGTGGCCACCGGGCACTGACCCCGACGCGCTCGATTCGGCCCCGGGACGAGACCGCCGCCCGGACCGAAGCGGTCCGGGCGGCGGGTGTTCTGCGGGCTCGCCGGCGAGGATCAGTCGGCGGCGCGCAAGCGTTCGCGCAGCTCGGCGACGTTGCCCGACTTGGGCAGGCCGCGGTTGACCAGTTCCTCCTGGAGCTGCACCTTGGTCCAGCCCTCGTAGTCCTCGGCCGTGTCCGCCACCGCCTCCTCTTCCACGGCCTCGTCGACCGCCGCCTCCTCCACGGCCTCGGCGGCCTCGGCGGCCTCCTCGGCGGATTCCTCGGCCGCGTCGGCCTTGTCGGCCGCGCCCGGCGTGATCGCCGCCAGCGCCTGCTCGCCGGCCTTGGTCATCTGATCGGCGAGGTCGCTCAGCGGCGCCGACAGCGTCTTGGCCTGCTTGCGGGCCGCCTCCAGGATCAGCTCCGCCTGCTGGCGGGCCGCGGCGAGCACGGCCTCGGCCTGCTCCTTGGCCTGCTTGCTGGCCACCTCGGCGCGCTCCCGGGCCGACTCGATGATCTCCTCGGCCTGCTTGCGGGCGGCCTCGGTGCGGGCGGTCAGATCGTCCCGGACCGACTCGGCCGCCTTGCGCGCGGCCTCGGTGCGCGACTCGACCTGGTCGCGGACTCTCTCGGTGGCCGACTCGATCTCGTCGCGAGCGGCCTCGCCGACCTTCTCGGTGACGCCGAGCATCTTGTGCGCGAACTCGCGCTGACCCTCGAGCATCTTCTCCGCGAAATCGAAGACCTGGTCGATCACCTGGTCGGGATCGGGCGCCTTGCCGGGCGCCTCACTGATCTTCCCGAACGCGTCCTGGGTGATCTTGGTCCAGGTCTCCACCGCATCGACGGCCTGCGCCTGGGTGGAGCGCACGGCTGCCGCGAACTGTTCCTGGGGGGAGGACATCACGTTCCTTCCGGTCGACGCCGCTCGTCCGCAGCACCGCGGTGCGGCTGGGATCAAACAAGGTGCTGGCCGGGATCACGGTATCGACATTTCGGCGTCGGGGACACCACCGACCGTTCCGATCCTGGTCCCGATCGGCGGCCCCGGCGGTTCGATTCCGAATCGCGCACCGTCCCCCTGACGGGTGCCGGTCGGCCGGCCCTGACCCGTCGAGTTCGTGCTGGTCCCCGCCCGTCATCCCGCCCGCGCCCGGCGGTGACCGGCCCGGACGCGACAGTCACTCTGCGCACTCGGATTTCGGGCGGGGCTCACCTCGCCAGGTCGGCCGACCGGATCGTCGGGTCGCCGACCTGGAGCGATCGCCGGACGCCCGGGATCCGGATCACCGCCGGGCCGCGGGGGAAGCACCCGGCCGGGAACGACAACCGGGACCCGGGTGTCGCGGGTCACGATTTCCATCCCGCTGCCACGGGAAGGTCGCGGCCCGTTCACCGGACTCGCGAACGCGGCGCGAACACCGGGTGCGGGCTGCGACCGCCGGGTGGCCGGGGTCACAGCCAGGGTGTTAGCCAGTTAGCTGAAACTCAGCTAACGTTGCTAACGGGCGCCGGGCTGGCCGGTGCCCGGAAAACGTGAGGAGCGCCCCAATGGCAACCGCCACCAAGGCCGCGCAGAGCGGGGCCGACAAGGCCGAGAACGCCGTCGCGCAGGTCACCGAGACCGTTTCGTCCACCGTCTCCAAGGCCACCGCCGTCGCGAACGACCTGGTCACCAAGACCACCGACGCGTTCGCGCCGATCGTCAAGTCGGCCGAGGAGAAGACCCAGGAGCTGACCGCCGCCTTCGCCGACGAGGTGAAGAAGGCCGAGGCCAAGGGCCAGGAGCTGACCGAGCAGTTCGCCGCCGAGGTCAAGAAGGCCGAGGCCAAGGCGCAGGAGCTCGCCGAGGCGTGGACCGAGGAGTACAAGAAGGCCGAGGCCAAGGCCAAGGAGTACACCGAGGCGTTCGCCGCCGAGGTCAAGAAGGTCGTCGTCATCTCCGTCGACAGCTACCAGGAGGCCGTGAAGCGCTACCTGGAGCTGAGCGTGGAGTTCTTCGAGTCCTTCAAGAACGACGCCGTGACCGACCTGACCAAGAAGAACGCGGCCGCGATCACCGAGCTGCTCGACGCCTCCGTGGCGCAGACCAAGGACCTGCTCAAGTAAGCAGTTCCCGGTCGGGAATCCAGACCTGAAGGGGCGGACGGCATCAGCCGTCCGCCCCTTTGGCGTCTTCGGGGTCGGACTGCCGTTCGCGGATGACCAGCGGCAGCACCGCCCACAGGCTCAGCAGCACCACGGCGACGGCGCCACCGGCGATCGCGGCGGCGCTGCCGCCCAGCACCACGTCGAAGATCAACACGACCACCCCGACGATCGCCCCGCCCAGCAGCACGATGCCCACCTGAGCCAGCCGATGGGCCACCTCCACCGTGACCCGGCGGGCGTGCCGGCGAAACAGCAGGCGGTGCAGGCTGACCGGGGCGATCAGGAACCCGATCGCCAGCACGGCCAGGCACAGGGTGACCAGGTAGATCGTGGTCTGGAAGGTGGTCAGGTCGGTGAACCGGGACTGGAACGGCAGGGTGACCAGGAAGCCGGTGAGGATCTGCACGCCGGTCTGCACCACCCGCAGCTCCTGCAGCAGGTCGACCCAGTTCCGGTCGAGTCGCTGCAGCGGCGTCTCGTGACGCTGCGCGTCGTCCCTGCGTTCCTGCGACGACCCGGCCATCGCACCATTGTGCGGCCCGGGGTCCGGATCGGCCCCGACGAGCGACCGATCAGCCGATATGCAGCGACGATTCCTCGGCCAGCGACGCGATCGGCTGGACCGGTAGCCAGTTCCGCCGGGACGCGACCCGGCGTTCGACCCGGGCGGCCGGCCGGCCGAAGCCGTCGGGCTGCCACTCGCCGGTGCGGGTGAACCCCAGGCGGCGCAGCGCCTCGTCGGCGGCGGCCTGGCCGGGACCACCCACGGCCGCGTCACCGACCCGCACCCCGGCCCCGTCCAGCACGAAAATGCTTCCGGAAAAGCCGCTCTCAGCCGTCGGGTCGATCACCGGCCAGTCCATGGCAAAGGATGCCGGGTCGTCCTGCACTGCCGTGAATGCGGTCTGATCCATGCGCGCCCCCTGTGGCCGAAAGCGGGAATTCCCCCCATTTCAGACTGTGCTCGTGAGGTTACTCGACGTCACGCCGCGGCGGAAGGTGCCGCTACAGGATGTCGCCGGGCCGGTAGCCGGCCACGTCGGGATGCCGCCCGCGCAGTTCGCCGATCCGCCGGATCACCGCCGCGGTCTGCCGCTCGGCCAGGCCGGTGAACGAAAGCCGGTCCGCCAGCAGCGCGTCCAGGTCGTCCCGGCCGAGCGGCAGCCGCGCGTCCGCGGCCAGCCGGTCGAGCAGGTCGTTGTCCACCTGCCCCTTCTCCCGCATGGCCAGGGCGACCGCGACCGCGTGTTCCTTGATCGCCTCGTGCGCGGTCTCCCGGCCGACCCCGGCGCGCACCGCCGCGGTCAGCACCTTGGTGGTGGCCAGGAACGGCAGGTAGCGCTCCAGCTCGCGTTCGATGACGGCCGGATAGGCGCCGAAGTCGTCCAGGATGGTCAGGAACGTCTCGATCAGGCCGTCGATCGCGTAGAACGCGTCCGGCAGGGCGACCCGGCGGACCACCGAGCAGAACACGTCGCCCTCGTTCCACTGGGCGCCGGCCAGCTCACCGGCCATCGACGCGTAGCCGCGCAGGATCACCGCCAGCCCGCAGACCCGTTCGCAGGACCGGGCGTTCATCTTGTGCGGCATGGCCGACGAGCCGACCTGGCCGGGCCGGAAGCCCTCGGTGGCCAGCTCGGCGCCGGCCATCAGCCGGATGGTGGTGGCGAACGAGGCCGGGCCGGCGGCCAGCTGCACCAGGGCGGAGACGACCTCGTAGTCCAGCGACCGCGGGTACACCTGACCGACGCTGGTCAGCGACCGTCCGGACGGCGAGAGCTGGCCCACCACCTTCGATTCCAGCAGGTCGACGTCCTCCGGCTCGCCGAGCAGGTCGAGCATGTCCTGGGCGGTGCCGACCGGGCCCTTGATGCCGCGCAGCGGGTACCGCTCCAGCAGCTCGTCGATCCGTTCGTAGGCCAGCAGCACCTCCTGGGCGGCCGACGCGAACCGCTTGCCCAGGGTGGTGGCCTGGGCCGGCACGTTGTGCGAACGGCCGGCCATCACCAGGTCGGTGAACTCGGCGGCCCGCCGGCCCAACCGGTCCAGCATCGCGACGGTGCGGTCGCGCAGCAGGATCAGCGAGCGGACGATCTGCCCCTGCTCGACGTTCTCGGTCAGGTCGCGGCTGGTCATGCCCTTGTGCACCTGCTCGTGCCCGGCCAGCGCGTTGAATTCCTCGATGCGCGCCTTCACGTCGTGCCGGGTGACCCGCTCGCGGGCCGCGATCGAGGCGAGATCGACGTCCTCGACGACCCGCTCGTAGTCGGCCAGCACCTCGTCGGCCAACTCGAGGCCGGCCGCCCGCTGGGCGCGCAGCACCGAGATCCAGAACCGCCGCTCGGCGACGATCTTGTTCTCCGGCGACCAGATC
>JBDHZW010000013.1:0-37151 GCA_039812105.1 Nakamurella sp. | reverse complement strand
GGATGCACAGTGTGACCAAACGCGAACTCAATCAGAACACCGCGGCCGTGCTCGACCGGGTCACCGAAACAGCGGATCTCGTGGTCACAGAACGAGGTAAGCCGCGGTGGAGGGTCAGCGCGGTCCGTGACGGAGAGTCCGCGCTCCAGCGGCTGGAACGGGAGGGGCGATACACGCCGCCCGCCTCGATCCCTGCTCCCTGGCCGACCGGCCCGGGGGGACCGCCTTACACCGATGCCCAAGTCGACGCCGTGCTGGAGGAGACGCGGGGAGATCACTGACCCGTGGAGTCGAACCTCGTCTACCTGGATTCCTCGGTGGCGCTCCGCACGATCATTGACGCTCCCCGACGCGAGCACGTCCAGTCCTGGATGCAGGCCCCGGCGACGACCTTCGTCTCGTCCCGCCTCCTGCGCACCGAGGTGATTCGGGTGCTCCGACGGGACGAACGGCCGCTCTCGGACGGCGCGCCGCTGCTCGATCGCGTCGGAATGCTCGACATCACTCGGGAAACTCACACCGTCGCCGAGTCCATCGAACGGCACATCAAGACTCTCGACGCGCTGCACCTGGCGACGGCCCTGCTGGTCGGTGAGGCGATCACGGTGGCAACCCACGACAGGACCATGAAGACAGTCGCCGCGCTGCTCGGACTCCGAGTGACCGACCCGGTCGACGACCCGAACTCCTGACGGTCTACCAGCCCCGCTCGGCCAGCCACTGCGGGACGGGGATGTCGTCGACGTTGATGCCTTGGTCCAACATTCGTGCGCACCAACGCGGCGTCATAGGTCCACCACCCGCCGGAGGCCCGAATCGACCGCGTCCATCAGGCTGCCGGGCAACTCCACGCCAGTGTCACCGAGGTCGGAACGGTCGACAGTCATCGGCTGCGAGACATTGACGACCGAGTCCTTCGGCAAACCGGACGCCGGCGCTGGGATGAAGACGTTGCCCGGATACCTTGCAAGCGCAGTATTCGATGTGATCGGCAAGACGACCACCGTGGAGATCCGCGATGAGTTGTAGCGGTCGGACTGCACGATGACGGCCGGGCGCCGCTTGACTGGAGCGCTCCCCTTGGGTTCGCCCAAGTCGACCCAGCACACCTCTCCGCGCCGAATCACCACTCGTCCGCCACGTCACTCAGACGGGCGTTCGCAGCGCGACGCAACTCGGCGGACTCATCGCCGGGCTGACCGACCGCGCCGATCGCTTCATCGATCTGCGCCGTCAGGTCTGCATCGGCCAACTGGTCCGCGAACTGCTCGGCGGCGCGTCGGTAGAACTCCGACCGAGTCATGCCATGTCTCTGTGCGATGCGGTCGAAACGCTCCGCCGCGTCGTCCGGAAGGCTGATCGCCGTCTTCATGGACCCACGGTATGACTCTTCTACCTGGATCTAGGGTCCAGAGAAAACGGATGCCCGCGCCCGGGCGCGAAGCCACTCGGTTCGTCCGCGGCTGAGCCGGCCTTCAGCGCGACTTCCTACCAGCCGCGTTCGGCCAGCCGGTGCGGGACCGGGATGTCGTCGACGTTGATGCCGACCATCGCCTCGCCCAGCCCGCGGGACACCTTGGCGATGACGTCGGGGTCGTCGTAGAACGTGGTGGCCTTGACGATCGCCTCGGCCCGCGCGGCCGGGTTGCCGGACTTGAAGATGCCCGAGCCGACGAACACGCCCTCGGCGCCGAGCTGCATCATCATCGCCGCGTCGGCCGGGGTGGCGATGCCGCCCGCGGTGAACAGCACCACCGGCAGCTTGCCGGCCGACGCGACCTCGGCGACCAGGTCGTACGGCGCCTGCAGCTCCTTGGCCTCGGTGTACAGCTCGTCCGGCGACATCGTGGTGAGCCGGCGGATGTGCGCGCCGATGGTCCGCATGTGGGTGACCGCGTTGGACACGTCACCGGTGCCCGCCTCGCCCTTGGACCGGATCATCGCCGCGCCCTCGGTGATCCGGCGCAGCGCCTCCCCCAGGTTCGTCGCGCCGCACACGAACGGCACGGTGAACGCCCACTTGTCGATGTGGTTGCGGTAGTCGGCCGGGGTCAGCACCTCGGACTCGTCGATGTAGTCCACACCCAGCGACTGCAGCACCTGGGCCTCGACGAAGTGCCCGATCCGGGCCTTGGCCATCACCGGGATGGACACCGCGGCGATGATGCCGTCGATCATGTCCGGGTCGCTCATCCGGGACACCCCGCCCTGCGCGCGGATGTCGGCGGGCACCCGCTCCAGGGCCATCACCGCGACCGCCCCGGCGTCCTCGGCGATCTTGGCCTGCTCGGGGGTGACCACGTCCATGATCACGCCGCCCTTGAGCATCTCGGCCATTCCCCGCTTGACCCGGGCGGTGCCGGTGGCGGTGAGCGATTCGGGGATCTCGGGCAATTCGGCGGGCACGGCACAACTCCTACGTGGTGGGACGGTCGCGCCCGATCCTACTGCCGGTTCAGGAGGCGCTGACCGACGCCGAACCGGGCACCAACGCCACCCAGGTCCTGCCCGGCTTGAACGGCACCGGTTGACCGGCCCCGTCCAGGAACTGGAACGGCTGGTCGGCCGCGGGGCGGCTCCAGGTGCCGGTCAGCACCTTGCCGTCCCGGTACAGCTCGAACGAGCCCGACCCGACGGTGTGCGAGATGTAGGACGGCGACCCCACCGAGTCGACCTCGCCGTCCGGCTCGAAGTCGACGTGCTGGATCAGCACGTTGTCGGCGACGATCGGGGTGCCGCCCGCGTCGGACAGCGGGCTGCCCTCCCGGTAGACCTGGTAGTTCGACCCGGTCCAGCCCCAGCCCATCCGGGCCGCCTCGAACGCGACGGTCACCTGGTCGGCCGCCGGGGCCGCGTCCACCCGCGGGTCGGTCGCGGCGAAGCCCATGCCGATGCTGCGGGCCGGCGTCAGCCCGGAGGTGTTCGCGGCGACCTGGGTCAGGTCCGAATGCAGGTTGTACGGGGCGTTGCTGCCGGCCCGCCAGAAGCCGCCGGCCCCCTGCTCCTCGGCGACCTGGACGACGGGCGTGTTGGCGATCGCCTCCAGCGGGATCCCCCCGCCGCCGGAGAACACCAGGGCGGGCACCCCGAACGCGGGCAGCAACTCGGCGTCGGTGGTGCGGACGCTGCGGACCGCGCCGACATTGCTCGGCAGCACCGTGTGGAAGACCGGCATCAGCCGGGTCAAGCCGCCCTCGACCTGTTCGATGTAGGTGATGTCGGCGTCCGCGATGCCGTACTGCGGCAGACCGGCCGACGTGTTGTCGACCTTGACCGCGATCACCGGGCCCTCGTTTACCGCACCACCGGTCAGCGCGTCGACCGGTGGGGGCGCCGGCGGCGGCTCCGGTGTCGGGGTGGGCGTGGGGGTCGGCGTCGGGCTGGGCGTGGGGGTCGGCGACGGCGACGACGAACTCGTCGGCGACGGGCTGGCCGGGGCCAGGGCCCCGGTGGAGCATCCGGCGAGCGCCAGCAGGCAGGCGAGCACCGAACCGAGCGCGGTGATCCTCGTCGATCGGCCCACAGTTCCTCCGGTCCGCCGCGGCGGCGACCGCCGATCGGCCCGCCCACGGTAGGACGCAAAGGCACCAAAACGCCGCCGGACCCGCCGACGCAGCGAATTCCGGCACCCCCGAACCGGGGCGCCGAACGGGGTCAGTCCACGTCCGGGATCGGGTCGGGGACGGCGCCCGTCCGCAGGGCCGCCACCACGTCCGGTAGTCGGGCGGCCATCTGCCGGGGGTAGACGTCCTCGTTCGTGTCCAGCATCTCCTGCGGCGTCCACCACCGGTGACCGGTCAGGGTCAGCCGCTCGTCATTGGTGTGGCCGGACGAGTCGACGGTCAGCGCCTGGCCGGGGAGTCCGGCCGCGAAGTAGAACTCGGTCTGTTCGTAATCCACCCCGGTGAAGTGGAAGCGGGCGACCCGCCGCCACACCGGCCCGACCAGCTCGTCCGCGCGCAGGTGCAGGCCGGTCTCCTCGGCCAGCTCGCGGACCGCGGTCTGGGCGAGCGGCTCACCGGGCTCGGCCCCTCCGCCCGGCGTGATCCACCAGCGGGTCCCGACCAGCGGGTCGGTACCGGACAGCAACAGCACCCGCCGGTCGTCGTCGACCAGCAGCACCCGGGCCGCGGTGCGACGCAGCGGCTCGGTGGCCGTGTCCGGCTTGCCCCCGGCCTCGGCGATCTCGAAGAACTCCGGCAGCGCCGCCCGGCCGGCCAGGCCGAACACCCGGGTGAACCACACCTGCCGCAGCGCCCGGGTGTCGCGCACCGCGTCGTTGTAGAAGCGCCGGGCCAGCAGCACCCGCTCGTTCGCGTCGGCGAGTTCGGCGGCCAGGTGCTCCTCGGCCGGCGGCGGCAGCAGGGTCAGTACCCGGGACAGGTCGTTCTCGGCGTCGGCCCGGTGCGCGCGGCCGGCGCGGTCGGCGGCGTCGGCCACCCGGCGCAGCTCGTCGGCCTGCGCGGCCGGGAGCCCGCCGGTGGCGGCGACCGCCCGGGCCGCGACGATCCGCCGGGACAGCGCCCCCTCCAGCGCCGACCAGGCCGCCTCCGTGCGCACGTGCAGCCGATCCAGCCGGTTCGCGGTGAGCCACAGGCGGAAGGCGGCAATCAGCAGCAGGAGAACCAGCAGCACCACGATCGCGGTCGTCACGGCAGCCCTCCCTTCCCCGGCGGATTCGCGGAACCAAGCGTCCCATGGCCGCGCGGGGCCGCCGACCGGGCGCATCCGGACGTCCTATCGGGCCCGCGCTGATCAAACCCGCGCCGAATCAGGCGAACTGGACACGCATGCCCGGGATTGATCAGCGAACCGGGGCGGACCGGGGGCGGACCGGGGCGAACCGGGGCGGACCGGGTCGGCTCAGTCGGCCTCGACGACGGCGCGCGGGTCGGCCGCGATGACCGTCTCGTACACCTTGACGACCGTCGCGGCGACCACCGGCCAGTCGTAGGAGGCGACCACCCGTCGCCCCTGGGCGGCCAGCACCGCCCGCCGACCCGGGTCATCCAGCACCATGGACAGTGCCGCCGCGAGCGCCTCCGCATCCCCGACCGGGCTGAGCACGCCGGCGATGCCGCCGTCCAGCACCCGCCGGAACGCATCCAGATCGCTGGCCACCACCGGGGTTCCGGCGCTCATCGCCTCGGTCAGGATGATCCCGAAGCTCTCCCCGCCGACGTTGGGCGCGCAGTAGATGTCCAGCGACCGCAGCATGGCGGCCTTGTCCTCGTCGCTGACCCGGCCCAACAGCCGCAGCGACCCGGCCAGTTCAGGACCGGCCTGCTCCCGCAGGTCCTTCTCGTCGCCGCCGCCGGCCACCAGCAGCTGCAGCTCCGGCCGGGTCGGCACCATCAGCCGCAACGCGTCCAGCAGCACCGGCATGCCCTTGCGCGGCTCGTCGTAGCGGCCGACGAAGCCGATGGTGCCGCCCGCCCGCGGGTAGCCCGGCAACCGCGGCGCCTGGGCGAAGAACTGCACGTCCACCCCGTTCGGGATGATCACCGCGTCACCGCCGAGGTGCTCCACCTGCACCTGACGGGCGGGTTCGCTGACCGCGATCCGGCCGGTGATCTTCTCCAGGAACGGCTGCAACACCCCCTGGAACGCGGTCAGCATCCGGGACCGCGGGTTCGCCGTGTGGAAGGTGGCCACGATCGGCCCGTCGGCGACCATCAGGGCCAGCATGGACAGGCTGGGCGCGACCGGCTCGTGCACGTGCAGCACGTCGAACCGGCCGGCCCGGATCCACCGGCGCACCCGGGTGTAGGACACCGGCCCGAAGGACAGCCGAGCCACCGAGCCGTTGTACTTGATCGGCATGCTGCGGCCGGCCGGGACCAGGAACTCGGGCAGCTCCGTCGGCGCGTCGTCGTCCCCCGGGGCCAGCACGCTGACCTGGTGACCGAGCCCGATCAGCGTCCGGGCCAGGTCGGCGACGTGCGCCTGCACCCCGCCGGGGATGTCGAACGAGTACGGGCAGACCAGGCCGACCCTCATCGGCCCGCCGCCTTGATCGGGGCCGCCCCGGGATGACCGGCCGGGAAGTCGGCGGGCCAGAACGGCTGCAGCATGTGCCAGTCGGCCGGGTGCGCGCCGATGCCCTTCTCGAACGCGTCGGCGATCTGCTGGGCACCCGACCGCACCTGCTCGGCCAGCCGGCTGCCGGCCAGCGTCAGCGGCGGATGGATGTGCTGCACCCAGCCGTTCTCGGAGAAGCTCAGGTCGGTCGGGCACAGGTAGGAGTCGGTGAGCGCGGCCAGCATCGCCGGGCCGGCCGGGAACCGGGCGGGCTCGCCGAAGAACGTCACTGGGATGCCGTTGGCGGACAGGTCCCGGTCGCCGACCAGCGCGATGATGCCGCCCGCCTTGAGTCGCTCCCGCAGCACCTGCGCCGGCGGCGCGCCCCCGGTCAGCGGCAGGATCTCCATGCCCAACGACTCCCGGTAGGCGACGAACCGATCGAACAGCGACTCCGGCTTCAGCCGTTCGGCGACGGTGGTGAGCCGCCCGTAATGCCGGGTCACCCAGAGGCCGGCGATGTCCCAGTTGCCCGAATGCGGGATCGTCATCATGATCCCCCGGCCCTCCTCCTGGGCCCGGGCGATGTGCTCGCCCCCGATCGTGGTCGCGGCGACCTGGTCGGCCACCGCGTCCAGGTCCATCGCGGGCAGCCGGAACGTCTCCTTCCAGTACCTGGCGTACGAACGCATCCCGGCCCGGACGGTGACGGCCAGCGTCGCGGGGTCGGCATCGGGGCCCAGCACCCGGTGCAGGTTCCGGGCCAGCTGCCGCACGCTCGGGCCGACGCGCCGGTAGGCGGTGTCGGCGCCCAGCCGGAACAACCGGTCGGCCAGCGGCTCAGGCATCGTCCGGACCATCGACCAGCCGGCCGCGAAGCCCAGGTCCGTGGCCCGCTCGACGAGCCCTCCGACCCGCCCCTCGCTCACAGCGCCGCCACCTCCCGGAACGGCCTCGCCCGCTCGCCAGTTCCGCCGCGGCGCCGGCGCCGGTGCCGATGGTTCGCTCGGCAAGCCTCGCTCACAGCGCCGCCACCTCCCGGAACAGCCTCGCCCGCTCGCCAGTTCCGCCGCGGCGCCGACGCCGGTGCCGATGGTTCGCTCGGCAAGCCTCGCTCACAGCGCCGCCACCTCCCGGAACAGCCTCGCCCGCTCGCCAGTTCCGCCGCGGCGCCGACGCCGGTGTCCATGGTTCGCTCGGCAAGCCTCGCTCACAGCGCCGGGCGGCCGGTGCTACGGCGGCCGGGCTCGGCCGCCGCCTTGACCGCGGCCCGCCGCACCTGGACGAGCCGCTGCACCACGGTCACCAGCCCGGCGGCCGCGAGCAGCCACAGGCAGACGTCGATCGCGTGCGGCACGCCGAGCCCGGACAGACCGGCACCGACCAGACCCAGCACATTGCGCTCGGCCCGCTCGGCCAGTGCCCCGCCGATGGCCAGGTCCACGCTGTCCGCCCGGGCCTTGACATAGGAAATGACCTGCCCGGTGACCAGGCAGATCAGCGCGGCGATGCCCAACGGCCGCTGGTCGGTGGTGAAGGCGTAGTAGGCGAGCGCGCCGAACATCGCACCGTCGGCGATCCGGTCGCAGGACGCGTCCAGCACGACCCCGAAGTCGGTCCCGTGCCCTCGGGCCCGGGCCATCGCCCCGTCGACCAGGTCCCACAGCACGAAGAAGGTGACCACCATGGTGCCGGCGAACAGATATCCGGTGGCCAGCAGCGCGACCGATCCGACGACCACCCCGATGGTGCCGACGACGGTCACGATGTCCGGGGTCAGCCCGGCCTTGAGCAGGCCACGCCCGATCGGGTCCATCACCTTGGACACCGAGGACCGGGCCAGGGAGTTCAGCATGATGTCCGTTCCGGGTCGGGCGGCTGGTGGGCGGCACCCCACGATAGCGGCACCCTCGCCCCGGACGGTCCAACCTCCATGGCGATGCGAGCCGCCACGCCGCGCCACGGAGAGGAAGCCCGCTCCACCAAGGTGAACACCGCGCCCGCCCCACCCGGAGCGGCGTTCACCACACCGGAGCGGCGTTCACGAACCTGGCGCTTCGTTCACCACAGCGGAGCGGCGTGCCCGCCCGACGAATCGTCCGACGCGCGGAACCAGCGGCTCGCCGCGGCGTCCTTCGGCCGGGATCCGTGACCGGGGTGGGTGACATCGCGTCCAACTCACCGTGGGATCGACCCGCAACCGGCGGCGAGGCGGGAGAATGACGTGGTGGCCGTTCCAGTGGTTCCGTATTCGGGCGAACCAGGTGACCGGCCGCTCGGGGCCGAGGAACCAGGCGGGTCCGAGCCGTTTCCCGAGCCGGACCGCCGGCCGGTGGCCGGGCGCTACACCCTGGACACGATGATCGGGCACGGCGCCACCGGGAGCATCTGGGCCGCCACCGATCAGCTGCTGCGCCGCCGGGTGGCGCTGAAGAAGATCGACATCCCGCGCGGCATGCCCCCGGCCGACGCCGAGGAGCTCCGGGAACGCACGCTCCGCGAGGCCAGGGCCGTCGCCGCCCTGTCCAACCCGCACATCGTCACCGTCTACGACATCCTGGCCACCACCGACACCGGCCCGGTCATCGTCATGGAACTGCTGGAGGGCCGGTCGCTGGCCCGGTTGCTCAGCGCCGCCGGCCGGATGCGACCCGAGCAGGCCGCCACCATCGGGGTCGCGGTGGCTTCCGCCCTGGCCGCCGCGCACACCCGGGGCATCCTGCACCGCGACGTCAAGCCGGCAAACATCCTGATCTGCCGGGACGGCATGGTGAAGCTGACCGACTTCGGCACCGCCCGCGGCCGGCTGGACAACACGCTGACCGGCACCGGCCTGGTCGTCGGGTCCCCCGCCTACATCGCGCCGGAGCTGGCCACCGGCTCGTCTGCGGGGCCGGCCGCCGACGCCTGGAGCCTGGGCTGCACCCTGTTCGCCTGCGTCGAGGGCCGGCCGCCGTTCCACGCCGACAACGCGCTGGACACCGTCGCCGCCGCCGTGCACGACCCGCTGCCGCCGCACCCGCACGCCGGTGAGTTGGCCATCGCCATCGCCGCCCTGCTGGAGAAGTCGCCGGACGAACGGGCCCCGGTGGAGGCGATCCTGCCGGTGCTCCGGGAGATCGCCGCGGACCCGTCCGGCATCCGGGTGGACCTGTCCGAGGCCGACCCGCCGACCGGGGACGAGCGGGCCGACGATCCCGACCCGACCCTGGCCACCCCCAGCGCCGTCACCCAGACGATGCCGTCCCCCGTGTCCGCCTGGCGCCGCCGGCTGCGGTTGCGGCGCGGCCACCACGACGGCCCGGCCACCGACACCGGGCCCGCCATCGGCGAGTTCACCGACTGACATGGACCGCACCGTGCTGGCCGATCTCCGCGACGGCGTCCGCGTCGAGCGGGCAGTGGCCGCCGACATCCCGGCGATCGTCGGGCTGCTCGCCGACGACTTCCTGGGCGCCGACCGGGAAACCGACCCGGACGATCCCGCCTACCGGGGCGCCTTCGACGACCTGGCCGCCGACCCGCGGCAGCTGCTCACCGTGCTCACCCGCGGCGAGGCCGTGCTCGGCACCATGCAGCTGACCGTCGTCCCGGGTCTGGCCCACCGCGGCGCGCTGCGGGTGATCGTCGAATCGGTCCGGGTCGCCGCGAGCGAGCGGGGCACCGGGCTGGGCTCGGAGTACCTCCGGTGGGCGCTGGACTGGTCCCGGGCCGCCGGCGCGCGGCTGGTCCAACTGTCCTCGAGCGAGCGACGCGTCGACGCCCGCCGGTTCTACGAGCGGCTCGGGTTCGTCGCCGACCACATCGGGATGGGGCTGGACCTGAGCTCCGGCCGGTAAGCCCCGATCGGGGCCGGCCGGACGATTCCTCGAAGTCGACGCCCGTCCCGCCGCCGCGGAAGCGCCCGGCGCCCCCCGACCGTGCCCGGAGCACCAAGGATTCGCAGCGCCAAGGAACCGCAGCGCCAAGGATCCGCAGCGCACCGAGAGCCCGGCCGCTCCGGGCCGCTGCGGTGGTGGCGGTGGCGGTGCGCCGGTCCCGCCGGGCGTGCGTGTTCACCCGCGCCCGCCCGGCCCGGTCCGGGCGATCCGCGCCGTGGCGCCTACCCGGGAACGCACCCTGCTCTCGCCGGGCGCACCCTGCGCACCCCGGGCGCACTCTGCGCACCCCGGGCGCACTCTGCGCAGGGGATCCGCGGCGCAAGGTGCGCCCGCACCGCGCAGGGTGCGCCGGCACCGCGCAAAGTGCGCCCGCACCGCGCAAGGTGCGCAGAGATTCGCGGCGCAAGGTGCGCCCGCACCGCGCAGGGTGCGCCCTCGCCGCGCAAGGTGCGCAGAGATTCGCGGCGCAAGTGCGCCCGCACCACGCAACGTGCACCCGCACCGCGCAACGTGCGCCCACAGCGACGCGGGCAGGGGCGCGGACCATCCGATCGTAGGCGTCGCGACTCCGCTGGGCTTCGGCGTTCGACGCCCGCGGCCCGGAATCGGCCTACGACGCCTCGTCCGGCTTGCCGGTGCCCACCAGCCACTCGGCCGTGGTGGTGTCGATGACCAGGGTGTCGACCCACTTGCCGAGCAGGGCCGCCCGGATGACCGGGTACTTGGCCGGGCCGCCGGCGGCGCCGCACCGGTAGCGGGCTGCCCGGATCTGCTCCAGGGTGACACCCACGACCAGGTCGTCGAACTCGGTGACCACCTCGCCGCCGTGCTCGTCCAGGAAGCGCAGGCAGATCTGGCCGACCGCACCGAGTTCCCGGGCCCGGTCGAACTGCTCCTGGGTGAAGAAGTTGTCCCCCGGGCGCAGCGGGGCGACGACGTCGCACTCACCGATGCCGATCAGCGCCAGGTCCATGTGGTCGAGCAGGGTCAGGGTTTCCTGGGCGTGCCGGTCGTGCTCCAGGATCGCCGCGCGGATCTCCGCGGTGGAGCTGACCCCCGGGGTGCGCAGGTAGATCGGTTCCGCGCCGGTGCGTGCGGCCAGCCGCTGGGTCGACCGAGCCGCCTCGTGCTGCAGGGTCGGCGGTCCGATGTCGCCCAGCATCTCGACGACCTTGGCGGCCCCGCCCCGCACCGGTTGCATCGCCGCCACCATGGCCTGCAGGGTCCGGCTCCAGGAGTTGTAGCCGAGGACGTCCACCGGCGTGGACATGATGCCCGACCCGGCCAGGATCGCGGCCAGCGCCTGACCGAGGTCCTGGGCCAGCTCGTCCTCGCCGTCGGAGACCGCGTCGATGACGTGGCACTCGCGCACCCCGTAGACCCGTTCGACCTCCTCCTCCAGTTCGCTGTTCAGGCCGGGCGGCGGGACGACGATCGTGCGCACGATCCCGAGATCCTCGGCCTGCTGCAGCAGCCGGGACACCCGGGCCTGGGACAGGCGCAATCGCTCGGCGATCTCGCTCTGCCGCAGCCCTCGGGCGTGATAGAGCCGGGCCACCTTCACCAGGAGCCGAGGCGCCTCACCCCGCGGCATGTCGCACCCCCTGTCCCGAACACCGCGAAGCGAACGACCGGTGTCCGAATCGCGATGTCCGCGCGGCACATCGTAATCGCGCCGATCGCCCCGGCGTCGATCACCGCCTGCCGGGAACCGAGCCAAATCGTTCCGACGCCCCCTTGACAGGGCCGCATCGGTCCGCCAATCTAGTCGTGAATGGCGATCCAGTCGACGAATATTTATCCGTCACGGACCTGATGCCCCTCATTCCCACGGTGCAATGCAAGGAGAGCCCCATGACCCGTCTGCCCCTCCGCCGCGGCCTGGCCATCGCCGGAATCGCCGCCCTCGGCCTCGGCCTGGCCGCCTGCGGTTCCGGCAGTGACTCTGCCTCCACGGGTGCCGCCGCGTCCGGATCGGCCGGCGGATCGGCCGCCGCCGGCAGCGGCTGCGCCAAGCCGATCGGCGTGTCGGTGGCCGACCAGAAGTCGCTGTTCTACGTCGCCGCCGTGCAGGGCATGCAGGCCGCGGCCGACAAGGCGGGCTGCGAGCTGAAGGTCACCTCGGCCAACAACAACTCGTCCCAGCAGGTCGAGCAGGTCAACGACCTGCTCAACCAGGACATCGGCGCGCTGGTCTTCATCTCGCAGGACTCCACGGCCGCCGCCGCCGGCGTGCGGGCGGCCAACCAGGCCGACGTCCCGGTCATCGCCGTCGACCAGCGTCCGGAGTCCGGCAGCGGCGAGCTGGCCACCTACATCGCCACCGACAGCGTCAAGGCCGCGCACCAGCTGTGCACCTGGCTGTTCCAGCAGATGGGCGGGTCCGGCGAATTGGCCATCCTGCACGGCGTTCTCGGCTCCACCGCGGAGATCCAGCGCACCCAGGGCTGCCAGGACGCGCTGAAGGAGAACCCGAACATCCAGCTCGTCGCCGAGGACACCGCGAACTGGGACGAGACCGAGGCCTTCACCAAGACCCAGAACATCCTGACCGCCCACCCGAACCTCAAGGCCGTGTTCGGCGAGAGCGACGCGATGGCGATCGGTGCCGCCAAGGCCGCCCAGCAGGCCAACCGCACGGGGATGAACTTCGTCGGCATCGACGGCTTCCCGACCATGTTCGACGCGATCCAGTCCGGCCTGACCCAGGCCACCATGGCGCAGCAGCCCTACCACATGGGTGAGCTGGCGGTCGAGCAGGCCCTGGGCATCGTCAACGGCACCGGCGGCGACCTGCCGGCCGAGCAGTATCAGGACACCGTGCTGATCACCAAGGACAACGTGGCCACCCAGGACGTCACCACGTTCTACGGCCCGGACGCCCGCTCCATCGGCTGACGCCGTCGGCCCGCGCACCGGATCCCCCATGACCCGAATCCATCGACGCCCCGAGGACGCCCAATGACCGAGAACACCGCGACGGCAACCGGCCTGGTGGCCCGGGGGCTGGTCAAGAGCTACTCGGGCGTCACCGTGCTCAAGTCCGTCGACTTCACCGTCCCGTACGGCCAGGTGGTCGGCCTGATCGGCGAGAACGGGGCCGGAAAGTCCACCCTGTCCTCGATTCTCGCCGGGGTGAAGATCCCGGACGCCGGCACCATGACGGTCGACGGGGCGCCCTACGCGCCGAGCAACCCGGCCGACGCGCTGGCCAACGGGGTGGCCCTGATCCACCAGGAGATCCGGCTGCTGCCGGAGCTGTCGGTGGCCGAGAACATCTTCCTCGGCCGCTGGCCGCGGCGGGGCGGCCGGGTCGACCGGGAGCGGATGAACGCCGAGGCGGCCGAGGCGTTGCGGCTGCTGGGCACCTCCACCGACCCGCGCCGGCTGGTGTCGGGGCTGTCGATGGCGGCCCAGCAGGAGATCGAGATCGCCAAGGCGATCACCCGCAACCCGCGCTACGTGATCTTCGACGAGCCGTCCGCCTCGCTCGGCGAGCAGGAGACCGAGCGGATCTTCGAGCGGATCCGGGTGCTGCGCGATCAGGGCGCCGGGGTCGTGTACATCTCCCACCGCCTGGACGAGGTCCGCGAGATGGCCGACAGCATCGTGTGTCTGCGGGACGGGCAGCGGGTGGCCGACTGGTCCGGCGGCGACGTGCCCAAGCAGCAGCTGGTGAACGCCATGGTCGGCCGCGACTTCACCTACGAGCACATCCCACCCAAGCCCAACCGCGCCGAGATCGTCCTGAAGGTGGACAATCTCGGCCGGAAGGGGGTCTTCGAGGGCATCACCTTCGAGGTGGCCGCCGGCGAGGTGCTGGGCATCGCCGGGCTGGTCGGCGCCGGCCGGACCGAGGTGGTGCGCTGCCTGGCCGGGGTCGACCGGGCGGACACCGGCACGGTGTCGTTGGAGGGCCGGACCCTGAACCTGACCAATCCGACGGCCGCCATCCGGGCCGGCATCGTGATGGTGCCCGAGGACCGCAAGGGGCAGGGCCTGAACCTGGATCGCACCGCGGCCCAGAACATCTCGCTGCCGTGGGAGAAGTCCATCGGTCGCACCGGACTGGTCACCCGGTCCCGGATCGCCAAGCTGGCCGCCACCCAGGCCAAGAGCCTGGACATCCGCGGCCGGCTGGAACTGCCGGTGGCATCGATGTCCGGCGGCAACCAGCAGAAGGTGCTGCTGGGCAAGTGGCTGGTCCGCACCCCCAAGGTGTTCATCGTCGACGAGCCCACCCGCGGGGTGGACGTCGGCGCCAAGATGGCGATCTACGAGATCCTGCGCGGCCTGGCCGCCGACGGGGTCGCCGTCATCGTCGTGTCCTCCGAACTCGAGGAGGTCCTCGGCCTGTCCCACCGGGTGCTGGTGATGTCCGGTGGCCGCCAGGAGGGCGTGCTCAGCCGCGCCGACGCCACCCCGCAGGCGGTCATGCGACTGGCCGTCCGCGACCTCGACCTGAACGATGCCCCACCGACCAGTGACGAACCGGCCGGCGCCGTGACCGCACCCGCCGCCGCGCCGGGAAAGGAAGCCTGAGCCGTGTCCGACCTCGCCCACAAGCCACCCAGCAAGCCCCCGAGCAAGCCCACTGCGCAGCCGGCGGCCGACGCCAAGCCGGACGGATGGGGCCGGCGGGCCAACGAGATCCTGCGTGCCGTCCCCGGTCCGCTGTTCGGCCTGATCGCGATCGTGATCGTGCTGTCGTTCCTGTCGCCCTACTTCCTGACCACCCGCAACCTGACGAACATCATCAGCCAGGTCTCCGACATCGGGATCATGGCGGTCGGGGCCGCGCTGGTCATCTTCATCGGCGGCATCGACCTGTCGGTCGGCTCGACCGTCGCGCTGAGCCTGATGACGATGGCCTACCTGTACAAGATGGCCGGCGTGCCGTTCGGCCTCGCGCTGGTGGCCAGCATCCTGGTCGGCGCGATCATCGGCACCATCAACGGCGTGCTGTCCACCGTGGGCCGGATCCAGCCGTTCGTCGCCACCCTGGCCACCATGTCGGCCGCCGCCGGCCTGGCCCTGTTCATCACCAACGGCAACCCGATCAACGGCTTCCCGGACTGGTTCCTGTACCTGACCAGCGGCCGCATCCTGGGCATCCCGGTGCAGGGCATCATCCTGATCCTGGTGTACCTGCTGGCCGCGTTCTGGCTGCGGTACCGGCCCACCGGGCGGGCCATCTACGCGGTCGGCGGCAACGACGAGGTCGCCCGGCTGTCCGGCCTGAACGTCACCTCGATCAAGATCCGGGTGTACATCATCGCCGGCGTGCTGGCCGCCTTCGCCGGCATGCTGATCGGCTCCCAGCTGGATTCGGCCCAGCCGACGGCGGGCACCGCCGACCTGCTGAACGTCATCGCCGTCGTGGTCATCGGCGGGGCCAGCCTGTCGGGCGGGTCGGGCAGCATGCTCGGCACGTTCATCGGGCTGCTGATCATCGGCACCCTGAACAACGGCATGTCACTGTTGAACGTGTCGCCGAACCTGCAGCCCGTGGTCATCGGGATCGCGATCATCGCCGCCGTGATGACCGACCGGCGCGGTCGGCGGCGCGCTCATTAGCCCGCCGTACTCACTCGAGACCCATTCTGGAGGTTGACGTGTCGACGTTCGCTACACTGACCGACCCCACCGATCTGGACGCGGTCCGGTCGGCCCTGGCCGCCGCCGACCCGGACCGCCGGCTGGCTCCGCTGGGCCTGCAGCGGCTGCGGATCGCCGGACGGGCCGCCGACCTGGTCGCCGAGGAGGTGGCCGAGGTGCTCCGCTCCGGCGGGCGACCGGCGGAGGGCGCCCGGGTGGTGTTGCTGGTCGACGACCGGACGATCCTGCGGGACACCGGTGACGATCGGGTCGACCTGAAGGGGTATGTCGGGGACGTGCTGGCCGGGCGGTTCGAGGTGACCACCACGGTGTTGACCGACGGGCACCCCACCCTGCACGCGGACGACGCGGTGCTGGACCGGGCGACGGCCGCCGTCACCGGCGCCGACGCGGTGGTGGCGGTGGGCGGCGGCACGATCTCCGACATCGGCAAGGTGGCGGCCGCCCGCGCCGGCGACCTGCCGCTGGTCACCGTGCAGACCGCGGCCAGCGTGGACGGGTACACCGACGGCGTCTCGGTGGTGCTCCGGGACGGGGTCAAGCGCACCATCCCGTCCCGCTGGCCGGACGTGGTGCTGGCCGACCTGGACACCATCGCGGTGGCGCCCCCGGCGATGAACGCCGCCGGCTTCGGCGAGGTGCTGTCCATGTTCACCGCCCCGGCCGACTGGTACCTGGCCTTCATCGTCGGGCTGGACCCGACGTTCCACCCCGCCCCGCCGGAGATGCTGGCCACCTTCGGCCGGGACATCGCGGACTGGTCCCCGGGGGTGGGCCGGCGCGACCCGGCGGCCATCGGCCGGCTGACCGCGGTGCTCGGCCTGCGCGGCATCGCGACCGGGGTCAGCGACACCACCGCCTGCCTGTCCGGGGTCGAGCACGTGGTCAGCCACCTGCTCGACATGCACCACACTGCAAGGCATCTGCCCATCGGGCAGCACGGCGCCCAGGTCGGTGTCGCGTCGGTGGTGGCCGCCGCCTGCTGGGAACTGCTGGACGAGCGGCTGGATCCCGACCAGGTCGACCTCGATGCCCTGTTCCCCGATCCGGAACGGCTGCGGGGCAGGGTGTTCACCGCCTTCGGCCACCTCGACCAGGACGGCCGGCTGGCCGGCGAGTGCTGGAACGACTACCGGCAGAAGATGACCCGCTGGGCCGCGGCCCGGGACACGGTGGCCGGCGTGCTGCGGGACTGGGACCGGCATCGGGCCACGATCGGCCGGCTCAAGCTGTCCAGCGAGGTGCTCGGCCGCTCGCTGGCCCTGTCCGGGGCGCCGGCCCGGTTCGCCGACCTCGACCCGGCCATCGACGCCGGCCTGGCCCGGTGGGCGGTCGGCAACTGCCACCTGATGCGCAACCGCTTCACCGTCGTCGACCTGCTCGACGTGCTCGGCTGGTGGACGCCCGCCGACGTCGACGAGGTGCTGCGCCGGGCCGAGGCCGCCGTCACCCTCGAGCCGGTGAGAGTGCTGTCATGACCGGATGTCCGGCAGGAGTCCAGCGATGATGGGTGATCTGGTCATCGGGGTGGACTGCTCCACGACGGCGGCCAAGGCGGTCGTGTGGGACGCCCAGGGCCGCTCGCACTCCCAGGGCCGGGCGGAGTTCCCGCTGAGCACCCCGCGGCACGGGTGGGCCGAGCAGAACCCGGAGGATTGGTGGACGGCCACCCGGGAGGCGGTGCGCCGGGCCGCCCAGGGCGTGGATTCGCGCCGGCTGGTGGCGATCTCGATCACCCATCAGCGGGAGACGTTCGCCTGCCTGACCGAGGACGGCCACTCGCTGCGGCCGGCCATGCTGTGGCTGGACACCCGCGCGGTGGACGAGGTCGCCGAGTTCGGCACCGCCGAGGTGCACGAGATCACCGGCAAGCCGCCGAACCCCACCCCGGCCTGGTACAAGCTGCTGTGGTTGCGCGAGCACGAGCCGGACACCCTGGTCCGCACCGGCCGGATCGCCGACGTGCAGGCCTACCTCGTGCACCGGCTGACCGGCCAGTGGCGCACCTGCTGGGCCAGCGCCGACCCGCTCGGCCTGGTCGACATGCGCACCTTCGACTACAGCGACACGCTGGTCAAACAGGCCGGGCTGCAGCCCAGCCAGCTGCCGGAGCTGGTCGCGCCGGGCGAGGTGCTCGGGCAGATCCGGGCGGACATCGCGGAGGAGCTGAACCTGCCGGCCGAGATCCCGGTGATCGCCGGGGTCGGCGACGGCCAGTCGGCCGGGCTGGGCTGCGGCGTGGTCCGCCCCGGCACCGCCTACCTGAACCTGGGCACCGGCATGATCTCCGGGAGCTACAGCGACGAGTACTCCTACGCCAAGGAATTCCGGGTGCTGGCCGGCGCCATCCCCCGCTCGTACGCGTTCGAGACGTTCATCGGCGGCGGCACCTACAACATCAGCTGGTTCGTCGACAAGTTCGCCGGGGTGGACAGCCGGGCCCTGGGCCTGGACCTGTCGGCCGAACAGATCCTGGAGACCGCGGCCGCGCAGATCCCGCCCGGCGCCGAGGGGCTGCTCTGCCTGCCGTACTGGGCCGGGGCGCTGACCCCCTACTGGGACCCGCACGCCCGTGGCTCGCTGGTCGGGTTGACCGGGCGGCACGGGAAATCCCATGTGTACCGGGCGATCCTGGAAGGGTTGGCGTTCGAGCAGCGGCTGCTCACCGAAGGGCAGGCGGCGGTGCTGGGGCAGCCGATCGACGACATCATCGCGCTGGGCGGCGGTTCGCGCAGCGCCCTGTGGTGCTCGATCATGGCCGACGTCCTGCAGCGGCCGATCCGGCTGGCCGGGGAGTCGGAGAGCACCTGCCTGGGCTCGGGCATGCTGGCGGCCGCCGCGGTCGGCCTGCAGCCGGGGATCCGCGAGGCGGGTGAGGCGATGAGTTCCACCACCCGGGTGTTCGAACCGGACGACCTGCGGCGGCAGACCTACGACTCGCTGTACCGGACGTACCGGCAGCTGTACCCGCGGCTGCGGGAGATCTTCCACGAGCTGAGTGCGGCGGCCGGATCATGAGCACCGGAACCATCCCCGCGCCGCCCGAACTGCTCCGGTTGCCCGACCGGTGGTACGGCAACTACATCTTCGACCTGGACGGCACCGTCTACCTGGGCGACGAGCTGCTGCCCGGGGCGCTGGATGTGATCGAGCGGATCCGGGCGTCCGGCGGGCGGACCGTTTTCCTGTCCAACAACCCGACCAAGGATCCGCAGATGTACGCGGACAAGCTGGGCGCCCTGGGCATTCCCACCCCGGTGGAGGACATCGTCAACCCGGTGGTGACGATGCGCGACTGGCTGATCGAGCACCACCGGGACGCCGGCATCTTCGTCATCGGGGAGCCGCCGCTGGTCAACGCGCTGGCCGGGGCGGGCCTCCGGCTGACCACGGAGCCGAACGAGATCGACGTGGTCGTCGCCAGTTTCGACCGTACGTTCGAGTACTGGAAGCTGCAGACGGCGTTCGACGCGCTCTGGCGCACGGGCCGGGCCATCCTCGTGACCACCAACCCGGACCGCTACTGCCCGATGCCGGGCGGCCGGGGACAGCCGGACGCCGCCGGGATCGTCGCGGCGATCGAGGCGACGACCGAGGTCCGCTGCCTGGAGAACACCGGCAAGCCCGGTCAGGTGATGGTGCAGACCCTGCTGCGGCGGCTGGCCGCCGACGTCGGCGACTGCCTGATGGTGGGCGATCGGGTCAGCACCGACATCGCGATGGCCCGCGCGGCCGGCATGGACTCCGCCCTGGTGCTGACCGGCGACACCACGGTCGCCGCCGCGTCCGAACTGGGCCCGCAGGACGCCCCGACCTGGCTGTTGCCCGGCGTCGCCCGCCTGTTGCCGGGCGGCCGGGGACAGCCGGCAACCGCCGATGACTAGGCCGGATCCCCCGCGCTCCGGCCGGGCGTGGGCCCAGCTGCGGCTGATGGCGCAGGTCGCGCGGCTCTACCACGTGCGCAACCTGCGCCAGCGGGAGATCGCCGAGCGGCTGAACATGTCGCAGGCCAGGGTCTCCCGGCTGCTCGCGATGGCGCAGGAGGAGGGCATCATCCGGACCGCGGTGGTCGTGCCCGAGGGCATGCATCCCGATCTGGAGACCGCCATCGAGGTGGGCTACGGGGTGACCGAGGTGCACGTGGTCGAGGCGACCGCGGAGGAATCGATTCCCGTCGAGCTGGGGATGGTCGCCGCGCAGTACTTCTCGGACAATCCGGTCGAGGGGACGATGATCGGGTTCACCTCGTGGTCGACCACCCTGCGGGTGATGGCCCGCGAACTCGAGCCGAACCGCGCCGGGGGTCAGCGGTTCGTCGTCGAGATGCTCGGTGATCTGGGCTCGCCGGAACTCCAGCACGACGCCGCCCGGGCCACCCAACGACTGTCCAATGCGTTGGGCGCCGAACCCGTCTTCCTCCGCACGCCGGGGGTGGTGACCGACCCGGCCCGGCAGCGCGCGGTGCTCGCCGATCCCTATGTGGCCCGCACCCTGGACCTGCTGGGGTACCTGGACGTCGCCTTCGTCGGGGTCGGCCCGGCCGACGTGCACGGCGCGCTGCGGGAGGGCGACAACTTCTTCAGCGCCGACCAGCTCCGGGCGGCGCGACAGGCCGGCGCGATCGGCCAACTGCTGCAACGCTTCGTCGATGCCAAGGGGTGCCCGGTGCCGACGCCGCTGGACGACCTCGTCGTCGGCATCACCCTGAGCCAGCTGCGGGCGGCCGGCCGCCGGATCGTGGTGGCCGGCGGCCGGAGCAAGCAGGCCGCCATCGCCGCGTGCCTGCGCGGCGGGTGGGTCGACCTGCTCATCACCGATCTCGGCACCGCGCATCACCTGGACGCCGCGGCCACGCCACGCACGAATTTCGATTCGCACAGCGATTTGAAATAACTGTGTCTTGACACACGGGCACGGATCGACAATGATTGTGCATGTAGATGCGAGGGCTGAATATTTACTCGCACCGCCCGACGGAGCAGGTAACGTGGCCCTTCGGGCCGAATGACAAGGAGGTCATCTGTGCCGGGCACATCGAGCAGCGAGGTCACGTCGTTCACCATCGCGATCGACGACGACGCGCTCAAGGACATGAACGAGCGGTTGCGCCGCACCCGCTTCCCCCAGGACTTCGCCAACGACGACTGGCGCTACGGCTACAACACCGCCTACCACCGCCAGCTGATCGACTACTGGATCAACGAGTACGACTGGCGCGACGTCGAGCGGCGGATGAACGAGCTGCCGCACTTCAAGATCGACCTGATGGGCGTGCCGCTGCACTTCATCCACGTGAAGGGCAAGGACACCGGCACCGGCCGGGCGCCCATGCCGTTGCTGATCCACCATGGCTGGCCCTGGACGTTCTGGGACCTGCGCAAGGTGATCGGACCGTTGACCGATCCGGCCGCGTACGGCGGCGACGCGGCGGATTCCTTTGACGTCGTGCTCATCTCGCTGCCCGGCTACGGCTTCTCCTCGCCGCTGACCGAAACCGGCTGGAACTGGTGGCACACCGCCGATCTCGAGAACACCCTGATGAAAAAGGTGCTGGGCTACGAGAAGTACGCGGTGGCCGGCGGCGACTGGGGCGCGCTGGTCACCCAGCAGCACGGCCACAAGTACGAGCAGGACGTCTTCGGGATCTACACGCACTTCCCGGCGCAGATGAGCCACTACCTGTTCGAGCATCCGGACAAGCCGGCCGACGTCGACTTCGACCCGGTGCTCGGCCTGCCCGCCGCCGATCAGTACGGCGAGGGCGAGGACGGCTGGTTCGAACGCGGAAAGCTGTTCGTGGAGAACGAGTCCGGCTACGGTGAGATGCAGCTGACCAAGCCGCAGACGCTGGCTTCGCTGTTCGCCGACTCTCCCGCCGGACAGCTGGCCTGGATCACCGAGAAGCGCTACTTCTGGGGTCTGGCCGAGCGCGGGGTCGGCACCGAGGCGTTCGAGCGGGTGTGGCCCAAGGAGGACCTGGTCACCACCGCCGCCGTGTACTTCCTGACCAACACCGGTGGCACCTCGTCCCGCTACTACTGGGAGTGCCGCAACAACCCCTGGAAGCCGTCGCACAACAACTTCCCCGTGGTCGGTGCCCCCACCGCGGTCGCCATCTACCCCGGCGAGATCTACAAGCCACCGATCAAGTGGACCCGCCAGTACTTCAACCTGCAGCAGTACCGGGTGCACGACGACGGCGGCCACTTCGCCCCGCTCGAGGTGCCGACGACCTACGTCGACGACGTGGCCACCTTCTTCCGCCAGTTCCGCTGAGCCGTCCTCGCCGGTGCGCACCGCCGCACCGACCGTGCAGTACCTCTCATCACGGCACCACCCCATCCCCGTCCCTGCCGGGGAACGCCTCCGACGGCGCGACCGTCAGCGTGCCGCCCTGAAGCGTCCCTTTTCGGCGCCCCCACAGAAAGTAGAGCCATGATCAGAAAGCGCAAGACCAAGGTATTCGCCGCCTTGGTCGCGGCCGCCGCCATCGCGCTGAGCGGCTGCACCTCCACCACGGGCGCCGGTTCCGGTGGAAGTCAGGCCGCGATCGACCCGAACAACCTCGTCCTGGTCGCGTCCGTCATCAACACCACCAACCCATACATGGCCTCGATGATCGAGGGCGCGCAGGCGCTGGGCAAGAAGCTGGGCGTCGAGGTCCAGATCGTCGACTCGGCCGGCAGCAGCCAGACCGAGATCTCCAAGATCCAGGCCATTCTCGCCCAGGGCAAGAAGGTCGCCCTGATGGTGAACACGGTCGCCAGCTCGGACGCGCCGACCATCGTGAACGCGGTCAAGCAGGCCGGCGGCTACGTCGTCGTCTGGTGGAACAAGCCGGACAACCTGGAGCCGTGGGACGTCGGGAACAACTTCGTCGCCTTCCAGAAGTACTCCGGCGTGGAGAGCGGGGAGTGCACCGGCAAGGCGCTCGCCGAGAGCCTGGGCGGCAAGGGCAACGTCATCGGCCTGGCCGGCGTGGAGGACAGCACCACCTCGCAGACCCGCGTCGCCGGTTTCAAGGACGCCCTCAAGGCCTACCCGGACATCAAGCTGCTGGAGATCCAGTCGGCGAACTGGGATCCGCAGCAGGGACTCTCGGTGACGCAGAGCCTGCTGACCAAGTACCCGAACCAGGTCAACGGCATCTGGGCGGCGGACGACGCCATGATCATCGGCGCGACCAACGCGGCCAAGAACGCCGGCGTGTACGAGACTACCAAGTTCGTCTCCGACGGCCTGTACCCGCCGGTGGTGGACATGATGAAGGAGCCGAACTCGCCGGTCGTCGGTGAGACCTTCCACCGTGGCTTCATGGCCTCCTCCATCGGCCTGTACACCGCGTACCTGGCGGCCACCGGCAAGATCGACCCGTCCACCCTGCCCAAGGAGAAGCGGGACAGCCTGTTCAAGCTGCAGTGCGTCGGCCCGACCGACTTCGAGCAGTACACCAAGTGGGACAACGACGTCGACGGCTGGGTGAGCACGCTGGTGGACGGCGGCGATCCGTGGAACGTGGAGCCGACCCCGCTGGTCGGCCAGGGACCGGAGCAGATGCCCGCCGGCTGATTGCCGACCGGTCTCGCGGGACGGCCCCTTCGCGGCCCCGAGACGCCACGGCCGCGGGTCGGTGCTGCCCACCGACCCGCGGCCGGGCCGAACACCCCTGACATGTCGAAAGATTCGGAGACACCCGTGACGAACCAGGTCACCCAACAGCCGCCCGACAGCAGTCTGGGCAAATCCTCATCGGCCGGTGCGCGGCACCGCCGCTTCGAGCTGCGCAGTCTGGGCGAGGTCGGCGCCCTGGTCGTCCTGATCGTCGTGTTCGCCGTGCTGAACCCGACCACGTTCCTGACGATCGACAACATCCGGACCATTCTCGACCAGTCGGCGACGCCGTTGATCGTCGGCGTCGGCGCCACCCTGATCATCCTGATGGGATCGATCGACCTGTCGGTCGAAGGCCTGATGGGCGCGGCCGGCATGGCGTTCATCCTGACTACCGAGAACAGCCGCGGTTCGATGGATCTCGGCGCGGGTTCGTTCGTGATCGGGATCGCGGTGGGTGCGCTGCTCGGCATGCTGGCGGGTCTCATCCACACCCGGCTGAAGGTGCCCACCTTCATCGTGACCATCGGCTTCTGGTTCATCGGGCTGGGCATCGCCACCGTGCTGTTCGGCACCGACACCATCCCGCTGCTGCCCGACGGCGGCATCAAGACCTGGCCCAACACCGTGCTTCTCGGCCTGCCGTACTCGTTCTGGCTGGCCGTGCTGATCGTCGCCATCGGGTGGGTGATCACCCGCTACACCAAGTTGGGCCGGTTCACCTACGCCATCGGCAACAACGAGGACGTGGCCCGCAGCAACGGCATCTCGGTGAACCGGATCAAGGTCTACGTCTTCGCGTTCGCCGGCGCGTGCAGCGGCCTGGCCGGCATTCTCGCCACCCTGCGGCTGGGAGCGGGGTCGCCCACCGTCGGCGGCGGCATCCTGTTCGTCACCGTCGCCGCGGTCGTCATCGGCGGCACCTCGCTCTCCGGCGGCAAGGGCGGGGTGCTCCGCACCATGCTCGGCGTCATGATCCTCACCGTCCTGAACAACGGGCTCATCCTGTCCGGCGTCAGTTCCAGCATCCAGTCCGGGGTCTCCGGAGCCATCCTGATCGTGGCCATCATCGTGGCGGCCTGGCCGCTGCGCAGCAGACTGAGGATCACGAAATGACCAAGGCCGTCACGCGGCGCGATCCCGCCACCGCGGGCACCCCCGCCCTCAAGCTCACCGGCATCACCAAGACCTTCGGGCCGGTCACCGCCGTCAACAACGTCTCCCTGGAGATCCCCCGCAACCAGGTCATCGGCCTGATCGGGGAGAACGGCGCCGGCAAGTCGACGCTGCTGAAGATCCTGTCCGGACTGCACGAGCCGGACGCCGGCGTGATGGAGGTGCACGGCGAGGCGGTGAAGTTCCGCCGCACGCAGGACGCGGTCGCGGCCGGCTTCGGGGTCGTGCACCAGGAGCAGTCGCTGCTGACGAACCTGTCGGTCGCCGAGAACATCGCCATGAACGCGTTGTCCTCCAAGGACAACGCCACCCGCGGCGGCTGGTACCGCTGGGGCCGGTTGAACAAGGAGGCCGAGAAGATCCTGGCCAAGGTCGGCGCCACCGTCGACCCGAAGGCCATCGTCGGCGACCTGTCGTTCGTCGACCGGCAGATGGTGGAGATCGCCCGCGCGCTTCGCGTCGACGAGATGACCCACACCGCACCCATCGTCATCCTGGACGAACCGACCTCGGTGCTGGAGCGCAACGAGACCGCCATCCTGGAAAGGGAGATCGCCGAACTCAAGCACGTCGGCTCGGTGATCTTCGTGTCCCACCGGCTCGACGAGGTCCGCCGCATCTGCGACCGGATCATCGTCATGCGCAGCGGGGAGATCGTGGCCGACCGGGCGACCGAGGGCGTCACCGAGGACGAGCTCTTCCAGCTGATGATCGGCCACGCGGCGAAGGCCCGCAAGCACGAGACCCACGCCCGGCAGGGCGGCGAGGCGCTGCTCGACGTGTCCGGGCTCAACGCCAAGGGCAAGTTCAAGGACATCTCGTTCGCGCTGCCGCCCGGCCACTGCCTGGCCATCGTCGGCACCATCGGGTCCGGCCGGGAGGAACTGGTCCGCGCGCTCTTCGGCGCCGAGCCCTTCGACTCCGGCACCATCACCTACCAGGGCAAGCCGCTCCAATCGTGGTCGGCGGCGCGCGCCACCCGGGCCGGGATCGGCTACGTGCCGGCCGAACGCAAGACCGAGGGCATGGTGGGCGGCCTGAACGGGCCGGACAACATGGCCATCGCCCGCGACGGCACGACCAAGCTCCTGGTCAATCCCTGGCGCGAGCGCAAGGCCGGCGCCGAATGGTTCGAGACGATGGACGTCCGCCCGCGGGACGTCAGGCTGCACCTGCACCGGTTCTCCGGCGGCAACCAGCAGAAGGTCGTCATGGCCAAGTGGCTCAAGTCGCAGACGCTCAAGCTGTTGATCCTCGACCACCCGCTGCGCGGCCTCGACCCGGGCGCCGCCGAGACGGTCAACGACAAGATCCGCGAGGCAAGGGATTCCGGTACCGCCGTGGTGCTGCTGGCGGACACCCTGGAGGAGGCCCTGGAGATGGGCGACACGATCCTGGTGATGCGGGACGGCGAGATCACCGCGCGATTCGACCTGACCGTGGACACCCCCACGACCCTCGACCTGCTCGAAAAGATGGTGTGACGATGTCCGATCAAACCACGTCCGATCAAACCACGTCCGATCAAACCGCGTCAGATCAAACCACGTCCGATCACCCGCTGCGCAGCGAAGCGTTCGATCCGGAGGCGCCCGACGCGGTCCCCGCGGCCGCCGCCGAAGCGCCCTCCGCCGATCGGCACCGCCGCTGGCGGGTCATCGACCTGTGGGCCACCGTCGGCCCGCTGGCCGTGTTCATCATCCTGTTCGTCCTGGTGGCGCTGCTGCGGCCGGCCTTCCTGTCCGGTGGCGGGCTGTCCATCGTGGCCACCCAGTGCACCGCGATCCTGCTGGTGGCGCTCGGCCAGTGCCTGGTGCTGCACGTCGGGTCGATCGACCTGTCCAACGCCGCGATCGCCCTGTTCTCGGCGATCCTGCTGGCCAAGACGATCGGCCCGGCCGGCGTCGGCGGGCTGGTCCTGGTCATCGCGTTGGGGGCGGTCATCGGCATTCTGAACGGGTTCCTGGTGGCCTTCTTCCAGGTGCCGAGCTTCGCGCTGACGCTGGGCACGCTGGGCATCCTGCAGACCGCATCGCTGATCATCAGCGACAAGACGACCGTGTACGCGGCCGACACCGCCCTGCTCAGCCCGATGTTCGGCACCGCGATCGGCGGCCTGGTCAGCGCGTTCTGGACCGCGGTGATCATCGCCGTGGTGCTGTGGGCGATGCTGCGCTTCACCAGCCTGGGGCAGAGCATGACCGCGGTCGGCCTGAACGAGACCGGCGCGCTGTTCTCCGGCATCCGGACCCGCGCGATGAAGATCGTCGCGTTCATGTTCTCCGGCTTGCTCGCCTCGATCGCCGGCGTGATGATCATCGCCCAGGCGGGGTCGGCGTCCAGCACGGGCCTGGGCAGCGACCTGCTGCTCCCCGGCATCACCGCGGCGATCGTCGGCGGCACCGCGATCACCGGCGGCATCACCAATCCCATCAACGTCGTCTTCGGCGCGCTGACGGTGACCCTGATCCCGGTCGGCGCGGCCGCCATCGGCATCCCGTCCGAGGCGCAGAGCCTGGTGTACGGCCTGGTCATCATCATCGCGGTGGCCCTGACCATCAGCCGCAAGCGCGTCGGCGTCGTGAAATAGCACCGTCGCGTAGTCCGTCGGCAAACCGCCAACCCTTCTCAACTCGGATGTCAAGGAGCACAAGCATGGCCGTCCTCGAAGCACTGGAACCCCAGGAGGTGCTGGGGTACTTCGAGAAACTGTGCAGTTACCCGCGCGGCTCGGAGAACGAGAAGCAGGTCGCCGACTGGGTCGTCGCGTTCGCCCGGGAGCGAGGCCTGGAGGCGTTCCAGGACGAGCGGCACTGCGTCGTGGTGCGCAAGCCCGGCCAGGGCGGCCTGGAGAACGCGCCCGGGCTGATCCTGCACGGTCACCTGGACATGGTCTGCGCCAAGCACGAGGGGGTGGAGATCGACTTCCTCAATGAGCCGATCAAGCTGGTGGTGGACGGCGAGTTCATCAAGGCCGACGGCACCTCGCTGGGGGCCGACAACGGCATCGGCTGCTCCTACATCCTGGCCCTGCTGGCGTCCACGGACCTCCCGCATCCGCCGCTGGAGGCGGTGCTGACCGCGATGGAGGAGAAGGGCAAGGTCGGTGCCGGGCACTTCGACACCTCGGTGCTGACCGGCACCCGGATGATCGACTTCAACTGGATCACCGACAACGAGATCCTGGCCGGGTGCAGCGGCGACGTCACGTTCCTGGTCGACGTTCCCGGCGAGTTCGAGGCGGTGCCGGCCGAGCTGTCCGCCACCCGCTCGGTCAAGGTGCGCGGCCTGATGGGCGGCCACTGCGAGTTCGACATCCACCTGGAGCGGGCCAACGCGATCCTGGTGCTGGCCCGGGTGCTGAACGCGGTGCTCGCGACGTACGACGTCCGGGTCAGCGGCCTGACCGGCGGCGCGCAGAACAGCGCGATCCCGGCCGACGCGGAGGCGGTGCTGTCGCTGCGCCCGCAGGACGTGGCCGGCGTCGAGGCGCTCGTCGCCGAGCTGGCGCAGACCCTGCACGGCGAGTACCGGCGGGCCGGCGACAACATCCGGCTCGAGGTCGACGAGGTGGCGGCGCCGGCCACGGCGTTCTCCAAGGCGGCCACCGAGCGGTTCGCCCGGCTCACCGCGCTGATCCCGAACGGGGTGCTCAGCTGGAGCCTGCTCACCCCCGGCGTGGTCGAGAGCTCCAACAACCTGGGCACCCTGCGCCCGACCGACGACGGCGTCCGGCTGGCCTCCACCATCACCGCCCAGGTGACGTCGCGCAAGCACGAGATCCTCGACCGCGCCCGGGTGCTCGCCGCCCTGGCGGGTGGCGGGGTGACCGTGCAGCAGTACGGCCTGGACGCTCCGGAGTTCCCGTACCAGGAGAACTCCGTCCTGCTCAAGACCGCCGCCGACGCCTACCGCGACGTCATCGGCGAGGAGCCGGACATCCACGTGTCGCAGTGCAGCCTCGAACTGGGCATGTTCAGCCGGAAGATCCCGGGGCTGGAGATCATCTCGATCGGCACCGAGTTGCACGCCCTGCACTCGCCGCTCGAATCGGTCAACCACACGTCGGTCGCCAAGGTGTGGCCGCTGGTCAAGGAGGTCGTCGGCCGGCTCGGCTGAGCCCGGCCGGCCCCCGTTCCCGACCACCGCACACCGCGACGACCACCCACACTTCGAAGGAGTGAGATGAACCAGAAATTGGATCCCGAGTTCCTGGTGGAGATGCAGCGCCGCATGCTGCGCATCCGCCGGTTCGACGAACGGGCGTCGAAAATGGTGAAACGGGGCGCGATCCCGGGCACCGTGCACACCAGCATCGGTCAGGAGGCGCAGGTCGTGGGCGCCACCATGGCCCTGGGCGAGCACGACTACATGACCGGCAATCACCGCAGCCACGGCCACCCCATCGGCAAGGGATCGCCGCTGGGCCCGCTGATGGCCGAACTGGTCGGCAAGTCCGGCGGCGTCTGCGGCGGCAAGGGCGGCTCGCTGCACCTGGCCGACTTCTCCGTCGGCAGCCTGGGCGAGTCCGGCATCGTCGGCAGCTCCATCCCGATCGCCACCGGCGCCGCGCTGTCCTCGAAGGTGCTCGGCAACGGCAAGGTCGCGCTGGCCTTCTTCGGCGACGGAGCCGCCAACCAGGGCTGCCTGTACGAATCGCTGAACATCGCCGGCGTGTGGAAGCTGCCGGTCATCTTCCTGTGCGAGAACAACCAGTACGCGCTGTCCACCCCGGCCTGGACCGTCACCTCCGGCGTGATCGCCGACCGGGCCGCCGGTTTCGGCATCCCCGGGGTGCGGGTGGAGAACGGCCAGGACATCATGGCCGTCTACGACGCGGTCAGCACCGCGGTCGACCGGGCCCGGGCCGGCGAGGGGCCGAGCCTGGTCGAGGTCGTCACCTACCGCTACAACGAGCATTCCGAGGGCCTGCGGCTGGCCACCGACTACCGCAACGCGGAGGAGAAGGCGGACTGGCTGAGCCGCGATCCCATCGCGCTGCACCGGCAGTACCTGATCGACAACGGTGTCGCCACGGCCGAGCAGCTGGACGAGCTGGAGGCGCAGGTGCTGCAGGAGGTCGAGGACTCCGTCACCTTCACCAACGAGAGCCCCTTCCCCGAGCCGTCGGTCGCCTTTGCCGACCTCTACACCGAACCCCTCACCCCGTCGAAGTACCTGGACCCGATCGGAGCGCGACCGTGAGTGTGATGAGTTACCTGGGCGCGATCGGCGCGGCCCAGCTGGAGGCGATGGAGGCCGACGAGCGCGTCGTCATCATCGGCGAGGACGTCGAGGCCAACGTCTACGGCACCACCGGCGGCAAGTCCCGTTCGGACAAGGGCGATTTCCTGCAGAAGTTCGGCGCCAACCGGATCCGCAACACCCCGATTTCCGAGGAGATCATCGTGGGCGCCGCGGCCGGCGCGGCGATGACCGGGCTGCGGCCGATCGTCGACCTGTCCTACTCCAGCTTCATGTACATGGCGATGGACCAGTTCGTGAACCAGGTCGCCAAGAACCGCTACATGTTCGGCGGCCAGGCCTCGATGCCGGTGGTGTTCCGGTCGGCGATGTTCTACGGGCTGAACACTGGCGCCCACCACAGCGACCGGCCGTACCCGATGTTCATGAACGTGCCCGGCATCAAGATCATGGCGCCGGCCTCCCCCGCGGACGCCAAGGGTCTGCTGCGCACCGCGATCGACATGGACGATCCGGTGCTCAGTTTCGAGGCCTGCCTGCTGTGGGGCCGCAAGGAGGAGGTCCCCGACGAGGAGTACAAGATCCCGTTCGGGGTGGCCCATACCCTGCGCGAGGGCAGCGACGTCACCGTCGTGGCCATCTCCAGCGCGGTGCCGGAGGCCGAGGCCGCGGCCGATGCACTGGCCGAGGAGGGGCTTTCGGTCGAGGTGATCGACCCGCGCACGCTGGTGCCGCTGGACATCGACACCGTCATCGACTCCGTCCGCCGGACGGGCCGGCTGGTCGTCGCCGACCCCGCGCATCGCACCTGCTCGGCGGCCGCGGAGATCTCCGCGCTGGTGGTCGAGGAGGCCTTCGAATCGCTGCAGGCGCCGATCGTCCGGGTGACCACCCCGGACACCCAGATCCCGTTCAGCCCGGCGCTGGAGAAGCAGCTCTACCCGTCCCGCACCACCATCGCCGAGGCGATCCGCCGGGTGACCGGCGAACGCGGCCCGGTGCCGGGCACGCCGGACCTGGCCACCTCCAACGGCGCCCGGGTCGGGGCCCCCCGGTAGCCGGGCACCCTCGGATACACCCTGATCTGCAACATATTTCGGAAAGGCATAAACATGGCACGGGTTGAGGTCCTGCTCCCGCAGTGGGGCATGGGCATGAGCGAAGGCACCATCATCGAGTGGCACAAGGCGGTCGGCGACTCGGTCGCCGAGGACGAACCGCTGGCCGAGGTGGAGGCCGAGAAGGTCGAGGAGACCCTGGAGTCCCCGGCCACCGGCACGATCACCGAGATCCTGGTGCCGGCCGATCAGACCGTCGAGGTGCGCACCGTCGTGGCGATCATCGAGACGGGCGAATAAGCATGCTGGACACGCTGTCGTCGACCTTCGATGTGGTGGTGATCGGCGCGGGCATCAACGGCGTCGCCATCGCGCGCGACGCCGCGCTGCGCGGCCTGCGGGTCGTCCTGCTTGAACAGGACGACATCTGCAGCGGCGTGTCCGCCTGGTCCGGCCGGCTGGTGCACGGTGGCCTGCGCTACCTGGAGCACCGCGACTTCGCGCTGGTCCGCGAGTCGCTGCGGGAGCGGGAGAGCCTGTTCGTGCAGGCCCCGCACCTGGTCAAGCCGGTCCGGCTGCTGATGCCGTTCTACTCGCACAACCGGCGGCCGAACTGGATGATCCGGTTCGGCATGATCGCCTACGACGTGCTGTCCTTCGACAAGAAGTCGGCCCGGCACGAGATCCTGTCCGAACCGGCGACGGTGAAGCGGTTCTCGGGGATCGGTAGGGAGGGACTGTCCGGGGCCGCGGTGTTCACCGACGGCCAGGTCGAGTACGCCGAACGGCTCTGCGTGGAGCTGGCGGTGGCCGCGGCCGGCGACGGGGCGGTGATCCGCACCCACGCCCGGGTCGAGGAGCCGATCATGGAGGACGGCCGGAGCGGATCCAGAATCGTGGGCGTGCGGTACCGGGACACCGACACCGGCCGGATGCACGAGGTCCGCGGTTCGGTGATCCTGAACGTCGCCGGGCCGTGGATCGACCGGATCTTCACCACCGGCGCGGCGGGCCAGCCGCGGCTCAACGGTGGCACCAAGGGCAGCCACCTGGTGGTGGACCCGTTCCCGGGCGCGCCCACCGACGTCGTCTACTACGAGTCCAAGCGGGACGGCCGGCTGGTCCTGGTCATCCCGTGGATGGGCCGGTACCTGCTGGGCACCACCGACATCCGGTTCGACGACGACCCGGACGACGCCCGCTGCGACACCGACGAGATGCAGTACATCCTGGACGAGGTCAACGGCCTGGTCCCGGGGGCGAACCTGACCAGGGACGACGTGCTGTACACGCTGTCCGGGGTGCGGCCGCTGCCGTACGCCCCCGGGGTGGCCGAGTCGTCGGTCCCCCGCACCCACGTCCTGCACGAGCACACCGGGTCGGTGAACGGGCTGATCACGGTGGTCGGCGGGAAGCTGACCACACACCGGCAGCTCGCGCAGGACGCCGTCGACCTGGCCTTCGACAAGCTCGGCCGCAAGGCGCCCAAGTGCGTCACGAAGTACCTGCCGTTCCCAGGGGCGGTCGGCGACATCGGCGCGGTCCGCCGGGAACTGGCCGCGGCCGGGCTGTCCGCCCGGACGGCCAACCGGCTGGTCTCGTTCTACGGCGGGCGGGCGGTGGACGTGGTGGCGCTGGCCGCCGACGATCCCGACCTGCTCGCGGTGGTGCACGAGCCGACCGGGGCGATCGGCGCCGAGCTGGTGTTCGCGGTCCGGGTGGAGTTCGCCCGCACCCTGGCCGACGTGCTCGCCCGCCGCACCCTGCTGGCGTTCGAGCCGGGCCACGCCCTGGAGTCGGTCGACAAGATCGCCGCCGTGCTGGGCGAGCGGGTCGGCTGGGACGAGACCCGCCGGGAGTCCGAGATCGACGGCTACAAGCGGTGGCTGGACCATCTGGCGGTGCCCACCGAGGTGCCCACCGGGAACCGGCCGTGACCAGCTACGTGCTGACCCTGGACGAGGGCACCTCCAGCGCCCGGGCCGTGTTGATCGATCCGGACGGTGCGATCGTCAGCGAGGCCCGGCGGCCGGTCGTCCCGGTGTTCCCGCACCCCGGCTGGGTCGAGCTCGACCCGGTCCGGGTGTGGGAGTCCCAGCGGGACGCCATGCGCGAGGCCATGTCCCGGGTCGGCGCCAGCTCCCGGGACCTGGTCGCCGTCGGCATCACCACGTCCCGGGAGACGGTGGTCGTCTGGGACCGGCGCACCGGGGAACCCGTGCACCGGGCCATCTCCTGGATGTCCAACCAGACCGAGCCGATCGTCCGCCGCTGGCGGGAAGCCGGTTGGGACGACGACATCCGGGCGGCCACCGGTGTCTACAACAACCCGTTCTTCAGCGCGTCGAAACTGACCTGGCTGCTGGAGAACGTGGACGGCGTGCGGGCCCGGGCGCAGCGGGGCGAGCTGGCCGCCGGCACCCTGGACACCTGGCTGCTGTGGAACCTGTCGGGGGGCCGGGTGCACCGCACCGACCACAGCGAGGCTTCCCGGACCGGTCTGTTCAACCTGCACACGTTGACCTGGGACGAGGACCTGTGCGCCCGGGCCGGGGTGCCCCCCTCGCTGCTGCCCGAGGCGGTGCCATCCGACTTCACCTTCGGCGACTTCGATCCCGCGGTGTTCGGCGAGCCCGGCGGGCGGGCCGTGCCGGTGACCGCGATCCTCGGCGACCAGCAGGCCGGCATGTTCGGCCAGGCCTGCTTCGAGCACGGCTCGGCCAAGAACACCTACGGCACGGCCGGCGTGCTGACCGTGAACTGCGGCGAGCGGCCGATGCTGGTCGACGGCCAGATCTGTTCCGTCGCCTGGACCGTCGCCGGCCGCACCGCCTACGAGGCGGAGGGCACGGTGTTCTCCAGCGGGCAGACGCTGGGCTGGCTGCGGGACCGGATGAAGGTGTTCAGCAGCGGCGACGAGATCGAGCGGCTGGCCCGGTTGGCCGACGACAACTGCGGCGTGTACTTCGTGCCGGCATTCAACGGCCTGGGTTCGCCGTACTGGGACCGCTCCCCCACCGCGACCATCTCCGGGCTGACCCTGGAATCCGGGGCCGAGCACGTGGTCCGGGCCGCGGTGGAGGCGATGGCCTATCAGACCCGGGACAACATCGACCTGCTCGCCGCGGCCGGGCTGCCCGTCGCCGAACTCAAGGTCGACGGCGGCGCGGCCGGCAACGACCTGCTCTGCCAGTTCCAGGCGGACATCTGCGGTATTCCCGTGCACCGGGCCGAGCAACGCGAGATGACCGCGCTGGGCGTCGGTTTCCTCGCCGGCATCGGCGTCGGGGTGTGGAAGTCGCCGGACGAGCTGGCCGCCGGCTGGACCGCCGACCGGATCTTCGAGCCGGCCATGGACGCCGGCCAACGCGATCACCTGTACCACGGCTGGCGGCGCGCGGTGGCGGCCGCGCGCGCCCGCTGAATCCACCCGTCCCATCCACCCAGGAGATGATCATGCCCTACGTCGACCCTCGCACGCTCGTCGACGACGCCCGGTCCGGCGGGTACGCCGTCGGCGCGTTCAACATGCACAACCCGGAGACCACCCAGGCGCTGGTGCTGGCCGCCCAGGAGGCCAAGTCGCCGGTCTTCCTGCAGGTGGGCCGGGCGATCGTGCCGCACATGGGCCTGCGCAAGGCCTACGAGATGACGAAGCGGGTGGCCGAGGAGTCCGACGCCGACGTCGTCATCCACCTCGACCACGGACCCGAGGACGAGGTGCTGGAGGCGATCCGGCTCGGCTTCGGCTCGATCATGTACGACGGCGCCCACCTGCCGTTCGAGGAGAACATCCGCAGCACCCGCCGGCTGGTCGAGATCGCCCACGCCTACGGCATTCCCGTGGAGGCCGAGCTGGGCAAGATCCCGGACGCGGACGAGCAGGTCGACTGGTCGGCGTACTACACCGACGTCGCCGAGGCCGAGCGGTTCGTCAAGGAGACCGGGGTGGACTGGCTGGCCATCTCGGTCGGGATCATGCACGGCGTGCCGATGACCACACCGGCCCCGCTGGACATCGAGCGGATCGCCAAGATCCGCGACGTGACCGGGATCCCGCTGGTGCTGCACGGCGCGTCCGGGGTGCCGGAGGACGAGATCAAGGCGGCGGTGGAGAACGGCGTGCACAAGTTCAACGCCGACACCGACCTGCGGCACGCGTTCCGGGCCGGCATCGAGGCGGTCTGGTCGCAGGGCGACCGGCAGCTGGAGACCGCGATGGCCGAGGGCCGGGATCGGATGGTCGCGGCGACCGTCGGCAAGATGAACCTGTACGGGTGTGCCGGGAAGGCGTCATGACGTCGGTCGCCGCCACCGACGCGCCGGCCGGCACGGCGACCAAGCTGACCGGCATCCGGCGGACCGCCGCCCGCCGGATGATCGCCGCCTGGGCCGCCCCGGTGTTCCACCTGTCCGTCGAGGTCGACATGTCGGCGGCGTTGCGCACCAAGGAGTCCGAGCCGACGGCCACCGTGACCGACGCGCTGCTGGCCGCCTGCGCCTCAGCGCTGCGGTCCAACCCGGCGCTGAACGCCCACTACGCCGACGAGGTCGTCACCACCTTCGACGAGGTGCACCTGGGGGTGGCCGTGGCCACCGGCGCCGGGCTGATGGTGCCGGTGATCCACGGCGCCGACGCCCGGTCGCTGGCCGAACTGGCCCAGGCCCGCCGGGACGTCGTGGTCCGGGCCCGGGACGGCAAGCTGGGCATGGCCGACGTGTCCGGCGGTACGTTCACCGTGTCCAACCTGGGCATGATGGGCATCGACCGGTTCGACGCGATCCTGAACGTGCCGCAGGTGGCCATCCTCGCCGTCGGCAGCACCCGCCAGCGGCAGGTATGGGTCGGGGACGAGTTCGACGGTCCGACCTCGTGGCGGCCGATCGCCGAGTTCACCCTGACCTGCGACCACCGGGCGATCGACGGCGCCACCGGTGCCGCGTTCCTGACCACGGTGCGCGACCTGGTCCAGGCCGGGATCTGATTCAGCAAGGAGACCCATTTCATGGCAACAGCTCTGGACAAGTACGCGGACGCCGAGCCGCACTGGGACCACCCGGTCGTCATCGAGTCGCACATCAACGGCGTGCGCAGCAAGGAGATGAACCCGAACACCCCGGTCGGCTACGACGAGATCGCCGAGGACGCGATCCGCTGCTGGGAGGCGGGCGCCGGCGCGATCCACGCCCACAACACCAGCTTCGACCTGCTGGGCGAGAACGCGTTTAAGGACTACCTGCGCACCTGGGAAAAGGTGCTGGCCAAGCATCCGGACATCACCTGGTATCCCACCACCTGCAACAACCTTCGGCTGATCGGCGACGAGCACGGCCTGGAGCACGTGGCTCTGCTCAACGACCATGCCCACGCCGAGATCGCCTGTGTAGACACCGGTCTGACCCTGTTCGCGACGCACACCGACGACGAGGGCTACCTGGTCGGGCCGGAGTTCGGGTTCAACTATGCCCGGGTCGGCCGGCAGTGGCGGATGCTGCGGGAACGCGGCGTGCCGATGGTGTACGGGGTGTACGAGCCCGGGCACCTGCGGCACGCGATGTACTACGTCAACCAGGGCATGTCCACGCCGGGGTCGATGTGGGACTTCTACCTGATCGGCGACTACGGGCTGACCGCGACCGAGCCGATCGGCACCAACGGGATGAAGCCGAGCCTGGAGAGCCTGTACTACTACCTGCACATGATCGAGGAGGCCAAGGTCACCCACCCCTGGTACATCTCGATCTGGGGCCAGGGGGCGTTGGACGACACCCACATCCTGCGCCGGGCGATCGAGCTGGGCGGGCACATCAAGACCGGGCTGGAGCTGTTCTACGACCCGGACCGCAACCCGACCAACCTGGAGCTGCTGCAGCAGGCGCAGGAGATCGCCCGGGAGGTGGGCCGGCCGATCGCCACCCACGAACAGGCCCGCGAGCTGTACCGGCTCACCTGACCGCCGAGTGTGCGGAAAGCGCCCTGATCCACGGGGTTTGAGGGCGCTTTCTACACACTCGGCACCCGTTACCAGGCTGCGGCCAGCAGCGTGCGGGTGTCGGCGAGCAGCTGCGGCAGCACCTTGGTCTGCCCGATCACCGGCATGAAGTTGGCGTCGCCGCCCCACCGGGGTACCAGGTGCTGGTGCAGGTGCGGGGCGATGCCGGCGCCGGCGGCCGAGCCGGCGTTGATGCCGATGTTGAACCCGTGCGGCGCGCTGACCGACCGGACGACGCCCAGCGCGTGCCGGGTGAACTCGCTGAACTCGGCCAGCTCGGCGGCGTCCAGGTCGGTGTAGTCGGCGATGTGCCGGTACGGCACCACCAGCAGGTGACCCGGGTTGTACGGGTACAGGTTCAGCACCGCGTACACCCGCTCGCCGCGGGCGACGATCAGCCCGTCCTCGTCGGACAGGGTCGGGATGCGGCAGAACGGGCAGCCCGGGTCGGCCGGCTTCGGGGCCCCGGTGCCCCCGCTCACGTACGCCATCCGGTGCGGCGTCCACAGCCGGGCCAGGTGATCGGGCACCCCGACGCCGTCCTGCTCGACCAGCTCCGGCCCGGCCGCGCCCGGGGACCCCGCCGG
>JBDHZW010000012.1:0-37671 GCA_039812105.1 Nakamurella sp. | reverse complement strand
TGGTGGCGGATCGCGGTGTCCGCGGTGGTGCTGCTGGCCTGGCGCCGGCCCTGGCGGCAGGCCTGGAGCCGATCCGACCTGGTCGGTGCCGCGGTGTTCGGGGTGGTGCTGGCCACCATGAACGTGTCCTTCTACATTGCCATCGAGCACCTGCCGCTGGGCACGGCGGTGGCGATCGAGTTCCTCGGACCGGTCGCGGTCGCCGGGATCACCGGGCACAGCTGGCGGGACCGGGCGGGCATCGGGCTGGCGGCCGCCGGGGTGGTGCTGCTGGCCGGGGTGCAACTGGAGACCGGCCTCACCCGGGACACGGTGATCGGCCTGGTCGCGATCCTCGGGTCGGCGGTGTCGTGGGCCGGGTACATCCTGCTCGGCCGGCGGGTCGCCGTCCGTCGCGACGGGATCAGCTCGCTGGCCGTCGGGATGACGGCCGGGGCGCTGGTCTGGTCGCCGCTGGCGTTCGGGGCGGTGGCCCCGGTGGTCACCGACCCGGGCCGCGCGGCGGCGGTCGTCGGGGTGGCGGTGCTGAGCTCGGTGATCCCGTACGCGCTGGAGCAGGTGGTGCTGCGCCGGGTCACCGCCGCCCGGTTCGCCATCCTGCTGGCCATGCTGCCGGTGACCGCCGCGCTGATCGGCGCCGTCATGCTGGCCCAGGTGCCGACGGTCGTCGAGGTGGCCGGAATGGCCCTGGTCTGCGTGGCCATCGTGCTGTCCGGGCAGCGGCCGGCTGGCAGGGACGAGCCGGAGAATCCGCTACCGGGCTGACCGGTCAGCCGAGGTCGTTCGTGTCGAACGTGTTGCAGGCGCCGGGGTCTGCGCTGTTGTAGCCGGCCAGCAGCCACTTCTGCCGTTGCGCGGAGGTGCCGTGGCTGAACTGCGACGGGTCGACCGGCTGCCCGGCGATGTTCGTCTGGATGTAGTCGTCGCCGATCGCCTGCGCGGTCTGCACCGCGTTGGCCAGGTCGTCCTGGGTGATCTCGGTGATCAGGATCTGGCCGTCGGCGCCGGGCACGGTGGTCGCATGCTTGGCCCACACCCCGGCGTAGCAGTCGGCCTGAAGCTCCAGGCGCACCGACCCGGACGTGGCGCCGGTCGCGCTGCCGACCCGGTCGCTGGTGCCGAGCAGATTCTGCACGTGGTGCCCGTACTCGTGGGCCAGCACGTAGGCCTGGGTGAACGGGGCGTCGTTCGCGCCGAACGTGGTGCGCAGCTCGTCCCAGAAGCTCAGGTCGATGTACACCTGCTGGTCGGACGGGCAGTAGAACGGGCCCATGCCCGAGGTGCCGGTGCCGCAGCCGGTCCGGGTGGATCCGGTGTAGAAGACCGTGTCGGCCTCCTGGTAGGTGCCGCCGGACGCCGCGAAGGCGTCGCCCCAGTAGGACTGCACCGAGTTGATCACCGCGACGACCGCGCAGTCGTCGTTGCTGTTGGCGTCCTTGCCGGTCTGGCACTCGGCCGTCAACTGATCGTCGTTCACGGTGGCGTTGCCGGTCGCGCCCTGCAGCAGGCCCCCACCGCCGGTCGAGTCACCGTTCCCGCTGAACATGCTGAACAGCACGAACGCGACGACCACCAGCAGCCCCAGCCCGCCGCCACCCACGGCCAGGCCACCCTTGCCGCCGGGGAAGCCGCCCAGCCCGCCCCCGCCACCGAGGCCGCCGCCACCCCTGCCACCGCGGCGATCCTGGACCTGGGACGTGTCCAGGCGCGCGTTGGGATTGAACTTCATCGGCTCGCTCCCGGTGCTCGTGACGGCGTTCGGTCTGGGGTCCCACTGTATGTCCGCTGTATGTCCGCGGCCCACCTTCGACCGCCTGCGTCCTACCCTCATCCGGTGCGGATGCGGCGGACCCCGGTGCTGCTGGTGTGGGCCGCGCTGCTGGTCGGGCTGGGGGTCGCCGCCTGGCTGCTGGCTCCCGCCGCGGCCCAACCCGCCCGGCCGTCGACGCCGGCCGGGGCGGCCCTGGATCGGCTCGCCGAGCGGATTCCGGGCGCCGCCGACGCCACCGGGTGGGTCGTGCTGGTCGCCCCGGCCGGCACCGCCGTCGACGACCCGGCGTTCTCCGCCGCGACCACCGAACTCATCACCGGACTCCGGACCCTGCCGGGCGTGACCGCGGTGGTCGACCCCGACGCCGGCGGGACGGTGTCGGCGGACCGGCGGACCGCCTTCGTCCCGGTCGCCGTCGGCCGGGGCGTCGATCCGGCGGCGATCCCGCTCGACGATCTCTCGGGCGGGCCACGGGCGGCCGGGCTGCGGGTGGAACTCGGTGGCGCGCTTGCTGTTCCGGCGTCGACGAACGTCCCGCTGGTACTGCTCGCGGTGGCCTCGGGGATGTTGGCCGCGGTGCTGCTGGCCGGCTGGGTGCTGGGCTCGGCGATCGGCGGCCTGCTCGCCGGCGTCACCGGCCTGATCGGGTCGGCGGTGGGCACCAGCGGCGCCTTGCTCGCCGCCGGGCCGTCCGGGCTCACCCGCGAGGGGTCCGGGCTGATCTTTCTGGTCGGCGTCGCTGTCGGGTTGCCCGGCGCGGTGGTGGTGCTGCGTTCGCCGGCAACCGGCCGCCCGGCCGTGCTCCGCGGCGGCGGCGGCGCGGCCGCTGCCGCGGCCGCCCTGGTGACGACCGGGATCGGCGACGTGGTGGTGATCGGGCTGGCGGCCGCCGGGGTGATCGTCGTCGTGGTACTCGCCGTGCTGACCCTGCTGCCCGCCCTGCGGGATCCGGCCGGGGCACGGTCGCCGGACGAGAACGGCCCCGATCGGTGGGCGGGGTGGGTGTCCCGGCATGCCGTGCCGGCGCTGTCCGCCGCGGTCCTGGCTCTGGTCGCGGTGATCGCCGGATCGGCGGTGGTCGGGTCGGGCGGTCCGCCGGCCCCGACCGGGGCCGCCGATGACCTGCTGACCGAGGCCTTCGGCGCGGGAGTCACCGGCCCGCTGCTGCTGACCGTGGCGATGGCGGCGCCGGCGTCGATGGCGGCCGCGCTGCCGGCCGTCGCCGCGGCGGCGCGCGCGGTCGACGGGGTGGCCCTGGCCGCACCGGGCCGGGTCGCCGCCGACGGGACGCTCGGGTTGGTCACCGTGGTGCCCACCAGCGGACCCGGCGCCGCGGCGACCCGGGACCTGGTGCACCGGCTGCGGGACCTGCCCGTCCCGGACGGTGTCACGGTCCAGGTGACCGGAGCGACGGCGGTGGCCATCGACGCCGCCGACGCCTACGCGGCGGCGCTCGTCAGGTATCTGGCGGTGGCCGCGGCGCTGGCCGCGGCCGTGCTCTTCGCCCTGCTCCGACCCTGGCCGGTCGCCGCGACATCGCTGGTGGGGACGGTGTTGTCGGTCGCCGCGGCGATCCTGCTGGTGCGCGCGGTGATCGCCGTCACCGGGTGGCCGGACGGATCGTCGGGCCTGGCCGTGGTGGTGGCGGCCGCCCTGCTGGTGGGCCTGGTGCTCGATCAGGCGGTTCGGTCGGCCGCCGTTGCGTCGGGTCCGGGTCGCTCGCGGCTGGTCGGCGCCGGCGCGTTGATCGTCGCCGCGGTCGTGGTCGGCGGCCTGGCCGGGCCGCCGCTACTCGCCGTCACGGCCCTGACGGTGGCGACGGGGGTGCTGCTGGACGCAGTCGCGGTGCGGCTGATCCTGCTGCCGGCGTCCGGCGCGCACAGGGCCCGGGGAGCGCACAGCGCCGCGCCGGAGTCGCGACGCGGCGGGCGGCACCGCGGCGGGTAAGCCGGGATCAGTGCCGGGTCGCCCCCGCCGGACCGGCCAGCCGGTCGAGCACACCGGTCTGCGCGAGCAGGGCGAAACGGTCGGGCACGCCCCAGTGCTCGACGATCCGGCCGTCCACGACGCGGACCACGTCGAACACCGTGAAGTCGACCGGGCGACCGCTGGGCGGCCCGAAGAACGGGCCGGTCGCGTGCGCCTGCCCGTGCACCCGGACCCAGACGGTGTCGCCGACCTGCGCGGCGTCCTCGATGGTGAACCGGGCGTCGGGGAAGGCGCCGTGCACGTCCCGGATGGCCGCCTTGACCGCGCGGATGGCGGCCGGTCCGCGGCCGGCCAGGCCGAACTGATGCTCGACCAGGTCGGGCGAGCACAGCTCGTCGACGATCGCCTCGTTGCCGGTGGCAAACCCCTCGTCGAACATCCGCCGGATCGTCTCGACGTCGGCCGTGGTGGTGGTCATGGAGCCTCCTCGACTCTTGGTGCATGATTGCTGCTGTGAGTGCAGTGCTACTGCATCGGATGCAGTGTTAGTGTGCGCCCCATGGCCCCGCCCGTCAAGACCCGTTCGACCTACCGGCAGGAGCAGGCCGCGGCGACCAAGGCCCGGATCGCCGAGGCCGCGCGGGGGCTGTTCCGGGCGGGTGGTTACGGGGCCACGAGCATCGACGCCATCGCCGCGGCGGCCGGGGTGGCGGTGCGCACGGTCTATTCGGCGTTCGGCACCAAGCGGGAGATCCTCTCGTTCATCTGCGAGCAGTGGCTGGAGCGGGCGCGGGCCCGGGAACGGGCGGGGGAGGTGCTGGCCGAACCGGACCCGGTGCGCCGGTTGCGGGCCGCCGCCGGCTGGCTGCGGCACCTGTACGAGGCCGGCTTCGACGTCGTGCTGATCTTCGACGGGGCCATGGACGAGAGCCCGGAGACCCGAGAGCTGTTGCAGGCCAAGCTGGCCGGCCGCAACGAGGTGATGGATGCGTTCATCGCGTCGCTGGACGGCCGGCTGCGGGTCCCGGTCGCGGACGCGCAGGCCGTCTACCGGGCGCTGGCCGCATCGGGCGTGTACCAGGAACTGGTCGGCGGCCACGGGTGGTCGCCGGACCGGTTCGAACGGTGGCTGGCCGACACCCTGCAGGCGCAGCTGCTCTGATCTGGCCGCCCCGGTTCAGCGGGGCTGGATCGGCACCCGGCGCAGCCAGAGCCGGATGCCCTGCCAGCGGATCAGCGCGCTGGTCCGCAGGGTCAGCAGCGGCCACCGGGCCAGGGCCCGGAGAGCGGTGCGGGTGGTCAGCTCCCGACCGGGTCCGGTGAGCGTCGCGACGAACGTGGTGGCGCCGCCCTGGCGCAGGGTGACCGCCACCGACAGCCGCTCGCCCGGCGGCGGGGTGCGCATGGTGTAGGTGCCGCCCATCGGCAGGAACGGCGAGACGTAGAACTCCTTGCGCACGTCGTCGGCCCCGGTGTGATCCGGCCGGAGCAGGTACGCATGCCGGCCGGAATAGGTGTTGTGCACCTCGGCGATCACCGCCACCAGCTCCTCGCCGGAGTCCGAGGTGCGCAGGCAGTAGTAGACCGACAGCGGGTTGAACACGTGCCCGAACGTCCGCGGGCAGGTCAGCAGCAGGATCCGGTCCGCGGCCAGGCCATGGTCGGCCAGCATCGCCCGGGCGTTCGCGGCGATCGTCATCGACGGGTCGCCGACGTGGTCGCGGGCCTCGAATCGGGCGATCCGACCCAGCGGTCGCGACTCGTCGAGGTCGATCAGCCAGTAGCAGGTCCGGTAGGCGAACCGCCGGTCGAGCCCGGGCGGCGCGGCTGCGGTCCGGCGGTGCACGGTGGTCGCGTCGTAGATCCGCGACGGACCGACGACGGTCACCAGTCGACTCCGAGGGACTCCGCCGCCCGCACCCCCGACACGCACCCGTCCTCGTGGAAGCCCCAGCCCTGCCAGGCGCCGGCGAACGCGAGCCGATCGGTGTTCAGCCGGCCGATCTCGCGCTGCGCGGCGACGCTGGCGCGGGTGTAGGTGGGGTGGGCGTAGGTCATCCGGGCCAGCACCGAACTCTCGGCGACGTCGTCGTTCAACGTCACGACGTAGGTGCGGTCGTCGTTGATGCGCTGCAGCCGGCTGATGTCGTAGCTGATCCGGACGCGCGCCGGCTCGTCCCGGCAGTGCGTCATCCGGTAGTTCCAGGACGCCCGCGCCCGGGGGGCCGCCGGTAGCAGCGAGGCGTCGGTGTGCAGCAGCGCCGCGCTGGTGACGTACTCGAAGGCGCCGAGCAGCCGGGTTTCGTCCGGGGTCGGCGCGGCCAGCATCGCCAGGGCCTGGTCGGGGTGGGTGGCCAGCACCGCGTGGTCGACGTGGTGGACGGCGTCGGCGTCGTCGCGGATCTCGACGCCGTCGGCGCCCCGGCGCACGGAACGGATCGGGGTGGTGGTGCCGACCGCGCCGAGGTTCTTGGCCACCCGATCCACGTAGGTGCGCGATCCGCCGACCACCGTCCGCCACTGCGGCGACCCGGTGACGGTCAGGGCACCGTGGTTGTCCAGGAACGTGAACAGGTAGCGGGCCGGGTAGTGGCGGGCACCGTCGAAACCGCACGACCACACGGCGGCGACCATGGGCAGCAGGAAGTGATGCGCGAAGTAGTCGGTGAACCGCCCCCGGCGCAGGAACTCGTCCAGGGTCAGCGAGTCGTCCGGCCCGGCCAACACGGCCCGGGCCCGCCGGTGGAAGCGCTTGACCTGGGCGAGCATGGCCAGGTAACGGGGCCGGATCAGCGACCGGCGCTGGGCGAAGAGGCCGGGCAACCCCTTGGCGCCGGCGTACTCCAGGCCGCAGCCGCGGCACTGCACGCTCATCGACATGTCCGAGTCCTGCGTGGCCACCCCGAGCTCGGCGAACAGCCGCAGCAGGTGCGGGTAGGTGCGGTCGTTGTGCACCAGGAAGCCCGAGTCCAGGCCGACCACCCGGCCGTCGGTCAGCTCGACGTCGTGCGTGTGCGCGTGGCCGCCCAGCCGGTCGTCGGCCTCGAGCAGGTGCACGTCGTAGCGGCGTTGCAGCAGGTGGGCGGCGGTGAGCCCGGCCACCCCGGAGCCGATGACGGCCACCGTGGGCCGGCCGGTCGGGGTCGCGTTCATCGGGTCCCTTCTGCTGGTGGTGGCGGGTGTTCGTCGCCGCGCCGGGGAGGGATTGGCGGCGCTGTTCGATGTACCCCCGACGGGCCTTCATCAGATCACGGTTCGCGCAGCGAAGGCGGAATCGGGCGTGCGCGGTGGCCAGTAGACTCCCGCGCGGAGGCGTGTCCGAGTGGCCGAAGGAAGCCGCCTTGAAAGCGGCCAGGTGTCAAAGCCTCGGGGGTTCGAATCCCTCCGCCTCCGCCCCCGTCGCTATCGGGCCGACCAGACCAGCTGCCGGTAGAGGGCGTCGCCGCCGACGTCGACCATCCCCAGCCGCAACAGCCAGGCGAGTGCGGCCGATCCGTACACGCCGGTGGCGTGCACGGACCTCTCGTTCTCCTGCGCCGCCGTCAGCAGCGCCCGGACCAGCCGGGTGCCGATCCCCTGACGTTGCCGGTCGGGCTGCAGCGAGATGTCGACCAGCACGAACGGCTCATCGGGCCGTTCCCGGTCCAGGTCCAGCAGCATCCGCCCGACGATCCGGTCGTCGGCCGTGATGCCCAGATCGCGGGCGTCCGGGTGATCGGCGGCCAGTTCGCGGTGCCGGCTGACCAGTTGGGTGTCGATGAGCTTGCGCAGCTTGGCCGCGCTCATCCGGGTGCCGGCCCAGTCGTCGGCCAGCAGGGCCCGCAGCGCCTCGTCACCGACCCCGGCGACGCCGGTGGGGACCGGCCAGGGACCCGGCGTCAACGTCAGCGGGGCGGGCACGCGGGAGATCAGATCGTGGACGAGGTCGTCCAGCGGGTTCGATCGACTGCCCGACACAGGCATGACGGTACGCAGGTGGGCCGTGCCTCGCTCGGCGCCGCCGGTGCCGGTGTGGTCTGATCGTGACGTCAGGGGAGTGATCGAGATTCGGGGAGAATTGCCATGGAAGGCAGCGCGCCGGTCAATCTGCCGTGTTCGACGACGTTCGATCTGCCCGGCTACGTCATCGATCGCAACCTCGGCATCTGCTGGGGTCTGGTCGTGCGCAGCGTCGGCTTTGCCAAGGGCTTCACCGGTGGCTTCCGGTCGCTGAAGGCGGGCGAGGTGCCGCAGTACACCGAGGTGGTCGACTCGGCCCGGCAGACCGCGATGGAGCGAATGGCCGCGCACGCCCAGCAGCTGGGTGGCAACGCCGTCCTCGGCGTCCGGTTCGACTCGTCCGACGTCGCCGAAAACCTGGCCGAGGTGATCGCCTACGGCACCGCCGCGGTCGTGCACCCGGCCTGACCGTCGCCGCGTTCACCGTGCCCGGCCGTAGGGTGCGCGGGTGAGCGCCGTCGAGATCATCGCCATCTTCCTGGCCGGGGTCGGGGCGGGCACGATCAACGCCGTCGTCGGGTCGGGCACGCTGATCACGTTCCCGACGCTGGTGGCGTTCGGCTACCCGCCGGTGGTGGCGACCATGTCCAACGCGATCGGTCTGGTGCCGGGCAGCGCGTCGGGCACGTTCGGCTATCGCCGCGAGCTGGAGGGTCAGGGGCCGCGGCTGCGGTGGCAGATCCCGGCGTCGTTCGCCGGGGCACTGGTCGGCGCGTGGCTGCTGCTGCACCTGCCGGAGTCGACGTTCAAGAAGGTCGTGCCGGTCCTGCTGATCATTGCGTTGGTGCTGGTGGTGATCCAGCCCCGGCTGCAGGCGAGCATCCGTCGCCGGGCCGAGGCGGCCGGCCGCGACCACGACGTGATGACCCGCGGCCGGTTCGTCGCGCTGGTCGTCGCGACGTTCCTGGTCGGCATCTACGGCGGCTACTTCGCCGCCGCCCAGGGGATCCTGCTGGTCGGTGTGATGGGGGTGCTGCTGCCCGAGACCATGCAGCGGATGAACGCGGCGAAGAACCTGCTCACCCTGGTGGTCAACACGGTGGCGGCGACGACGTACGTCATCGTCGGCTTCGACCGGATCGCCTGGGGCGCGGCGGCCCTGATCGCCGTCGGCTCACTGATCGGTGGCTTCCTCGGTGCCCACTACGGACGACGTCTTTCCCCGGTCGCCCTCCGCGGCTGCATCGTGGTGTTCGGCCTGATCGCCCTCTGGCGGCTGCTGGTGGCGTGAGGGCGTGTGGGCCGCGCCGTTTCTTGGTGGCGGCGGCACCCTCAGCCCAGGCCCCGGGGCACGGCGAATCCGGGCGACCGCCAGGCCGGAATCGAGTTCGTGCCATGTCCATCGGACCACCCGAAAACCCTCGTCGCGGATGCGGTCCTCGCGCAGCTTCTCCTTGAACACGACGTCGCCAGGCTGTTGGCCCGGCTTCAGCAACCGGCCGTATTTGACCATGCCATCGAACTCGCCGACGGTTTTCTGGTCCTCCCAGCCGAAGTCGGAGCGCGCTACCAGCCCGCCCGTGACCTCGGATCGAACCTCGACCTGGACGGTTGGTGTCGGTAGTCCCGCCGCGTGCATGGCTACCCGGCTCCGGGACTCGCCGACGCTTTCGGTGCGGGCGTCGCGAAGGCGATGGCCTGACGGGCTCGACCGGCCCGGGGTGAGCCAGCGCCCCGGACCAGGGCCTTCGTCAGTTCGTCGACCGTGACCAATTTGCGATGCAGCGCATCGTCGGTGCTCACCACCGTCGACTCGAAGGACAGCATTCTCCCCAGGTCGACAAGTGTCCGCGGCACACTGGTGACCCTGATCCCGCCGACGTCGACCACCTCGTCGCCCTCGAGTTTGGCGAACCGAGTGTGCAACGAGGGACGCCGGTGGCCGCCGCCGGAACCGGGGCGGACGACCTGCACCGTTCCAAGATCGACTCCCCAAAGGGCGATCCCGTGCAAGCATGCCGCCGACAGGTGGCTGAGGGCCGCGTCGGATGGGAGGTCGGCGGCCGCGGTGCGGGCCTGCAGACTGTGGCGGGCAGTCGGAGTCAGCGTGGCCGCGGCTTCGGCGACCACATACCGGCCGGCTCGGATCGACACGACCGTGCCCTTGCGGCGACGAAGCTGGATGTCGCTGTCGGTGATCCCAACCGAGAGCAGGTCTGGACGACGATCGACGCGCATCGGCCCAGCGTGCGGCCGAACCACCTATCCGCGCGGCCGGTCTTCTGGAATGTGGATGGAAATCGGACATGGGGACAACTGGGTTCGCGACATCGCGCCAGGTTTGGTTGGGGCGCGCCGTTCATTACCGGCGCGTCGTGGTCAGGAGTGGCGCGAAGCCGGCCCGGGGTGGACAGAACCGGCGCGAAGCCGCGGCCTAGGGCCGCACCCGGACTCAGCGGGGGAAGGATGCGGCGGCGGCCAGGAAGGCGTCGTTCTCGTCCGGCGCGCCGATGCTGACCCGCACCCCGCCGGTGGCGTCCGGGAACGCCCGGACGATCACCTTGTGCGACTCGGCGTGCGCGTTGAAGTCGGCCGACCGCTCGCCCAGCGGCAGCCAGACGAAGTTCGCCCGGGACACGGGCACCTCGTACCCGAGATCCAGCAGCGCAGCGCGGACCCGCGAACGCTCGGCGATCACCTGCTCCCAGCGCGGCACGAACTGCTGCCGGGCACCGAGCGCGGCCAGCGCGGCCGCCTGGGCGAGCGAGTTCACCGCGAAGGTGATCGCGACCTTGCGCAGGGCGCCGACGACGGCCGGATCCGCGACCGCGTAGCCGACCCGCAGGCCGGCCAGCCCGTACGCCTTGGACATGGTGCGCAGGGTGACGACGTTCGGCCGGGTGGTCGCGTAGTCGAGGCCGTCGGGCGACTCGGGACCGTCGTCGAACTCGCGATACGCCTCGTCGACGGTGACCAGCACGTTCTCCGGCACCCGGTCCAGGAACGCCTCCAGGTCGGCCCGACGGACGGCGGTACCGGTCGGGTTGTTCGGTGTGCAGACGAAGATCAGCCGGGTCGCCGGGGTGATGGCGTCGGCGATCGCGTCCAGGTGGAGCTCGTGCCCCTCGGTGACCGGGACCCGGACCGGCGTCGCGCCGGTCACGCCGGCGACGATCGGGTACATCTCGAACGAGCGCCAGCCGAACAACACCTCGTCCCCGACCTCGGCGGTCACCTGGACGAGCTGCTGGCACAGCGCCACCGACCCGCACCCGGCCACCACGTGCGACTCCGGGGCCCCGGTCAGCTCGGCCAGGGCGGACACCAGCGCGACGGTGCCGTTGTCCGGATACCGGTTGATGCCCGCCGAACCGTTCGCGACGACGTCGGCGATCGCCTGGGCGACCGCGGGCATGGTCGGGAACGACATCTCGTTGGACGCCAGCTTGATCGCGCCCGGCACGGACCGGCCGGGGGCGTAGGCGGGCAGGGTGTCCAGCGCCGACCGGAGCCGCACCGTCATGAAACCGACCTCCCGGAGATCCCGTGTCCGCGTCGAGCACTGGCGTCCACGACCATAGCCGCCCGCCGGACTACGGTGGTGCGGGTCGGCGGCGACGTCGCCGGGCGTCTCGCGTCCACATCGATGCGGGCGATGGGTGTGCCGCCGGCATATACCCGCCGACGGCGGTCACCGGGTAGGAAACAGGGATGACTGGAAACGATGTGGTTCCCGAGGTGTTGTGGACGCCGACTGCGGAGCGGGTGGCGCGAGCGGCCATCACCGACTTCACCGCGTTCGTGGCGGACCGGACCGGGCAGACGTACCCGGACTATGCGGCGCTGTGGGATTACTCGACGTCCGACCCGGCCGACTTCTGGGGCGCCATCGCCGACTACTTCCAGGTCCGCTGGCACGACCGGCCGACCCAGGTGCTGCCCGAGTCGGTGATGCCCGGGGCCACGTGGTTCCCCGGCGGCACCCTCAACTACGCCGAACACGCCCTGGCCGGCGCCCCGGACCCGGACGATCACGGCGATCCGGCGATCATCGCGGTCGCCGAGGACGGCACCGAGGAGATGCTGTCGATCGCGGACCTGCGCCGGCGGGTCGGCGCGGCCCAGGACGGCCTGCGTCGGCTGGGCGTCGAGCGGGGGGACCGGGTGGTCGCCCTGGTCCCGAACACCACCCACGCGCTGATCGGCTTCCTGGCCACCGCCGCGCTGGGCGCGGTGTGGTCCTCCTGCTCCCCGGACTTCGGCGCCCCGTCGGTGATCGACCGGTTCACTCAGATCGAGCCGACGGTGCTGCTGGCCGTCGACGGCTACCGGTACGGCGGCAAGGCGTTCCCGGTCGCCGAGACCGTCGCCAAGCTCCGCGAATCCCTGCCGTCGCTCAAGGGTGCGGTGCACATCCCGGCGATCGGCACGCCGGCCCCCGACGGCATGATCACCTGGGACGAGTTCACCGCCGTCCCCGCCGAACCGGCCTTCACCCCGGTCTCGTTCTCCGCGCCGCTGTGGGTGCTGTACTCATCGGGCACCACCGGCCTGCCCAAGCCGATCGTGCACTCGGTCGGCGGGATCCTGCTCGAACACCTCAAGTCGCTGCGGCTGCACTGGGATCTGGGCCGCGGCGACCGGTTCATGTGGTTCACCACGACCGGCTGGATGATGTGGAACTTCCTCATCGGCGGCCTGCTGGTGAACACCACCGTGATCCTGTACGACGGCAGCCCTGGCCACCCGGACCTGATGACGCTCTGGCGGCTGGCCGAGCGGCACCGGGTCACGCTGTTCGGCACCTCCGCGCCGTTCGTCGCCGCCTGCGAGAAGGCCGGCCTGCGCCCGGCCGCCGAGTTGGACCTGACCTCGATCGCAGCGATCGGGTCGACCGGATCGCCGCTGTCCACCAGCGGCTTTCGCTGGCTGCGGGACGAGGTCGGCGCCGGCATCCAGATCGCGTCGTTCTCCGGCGGCACCGACGTGTGCACCGGCATCGTCGGCGGTGCCCCCACGGTGCCGGTGTGGATGGGTGAGATCTCCTGCCGGGCGCTCGGGGCCAAGGTCGAGTCGTACTCGCCGACCGGCGAGCCGTTGATCGGCGAGGTCGGCGAGTTGGTGATCACCGCGCCGATGCCGTCGATGCCGGTGTTCTTCTGGGGCGACGAGGACGGAAGCCGCCTGCGGGACTCGTATTTCGCGGAGTACCCGGGTGTCTGGCGGCACGGCGACTGGATCCGGATCACCTCCCGCGGCTCCTGCGTGATCGAGGGCCGGTCGGACGCCACGCTCAACCGCGGTGGCGTGCGGATGGGCACCGCCGAGTTCTACCGGGTGGTCGAGTCGCTGCCCGAGGTGGCCGACTCGCTGGTGGTCGACACCTCGACCGCCGCCGGCGAGGGCGACCTGCTGCTGTTCCTGGTGCTGGCCGGCGACGCCGACGTCGACGCCGTCGCGCCGAAGGTGAAGAAGCTGATCCGGACGGAACTGTCGCCGCGGCACGTGCCCGGCGCGGTGGTCCCGGTGCCGTCGGTGCCGCGGACCCTGAACGGGAAGAAGTGCGAGGTGCCGGTCAAGCGGATCCTGGGTGGGATGGCGGTGGACGCCGCGGTGTCCCGCGATGCGCTGGCCGACCCCGACGGTTTCGACGAGTTCATCCGGGTGGCCACCCACGAGGCCGCCGGAACGTCAGGAGGACCCACCGGGTGATCGATTCGACCCGCCCACCGCGGCGCCGCACCGGGCGGGTCGCCGTCGGTGCCGCACTCGGTGCCGCCGTGCTGGCCGCCCTGCTGTCCTCGTGTGCGAGCGGCACCCTGGCCACACCCCAGACCAGCCCGCCGGCCACCTCCTCCGCGGCGCCGCGGCCGACGATCGGCGGTCCGACGCTGGTGGTCACCGTGCCCGAGCTGGTGCTCAGCAGCGACGGAACGGCCCCGGCGACCGTGGCCCAGACCACCGACCCGCCGGTCGGGACGACCCAGGCCGTCGACCCGGCAACCGTCGAGTCGACGGCCGGATCCCCGGACACCGAGGACGGCGCCGGCACCCAGCCGGCCACTGAACCACCCGCCGCACCCACCACCGCGGCCGCGGCCCCGGCGCCATCGGGGGATGCGCTCAACGTGTCGCTGGCCAACTGCGACGGATGCACGGTGCTGGCCACCCACCGGGACGTCGCGGCCGGCCGGTCGGCGGCCCTGGTCAGCACCGGATCGGGTCGCGGGATCCTGCTGTCCGTCGGTGCCGACGGGCAGGTCGCCGGCGTCATCGGCGTGCCCTACGGGGCCGCGTTCGCCTCGCCCGACGACGGCCTGCTGCCCTGTGCCCAGGGCCGCTGCGTGGTGACCGGGCGGCAGGCGGACGGGCGGGCGATCCTGTCCGCGTTCGAACTCACCGACTCCGGGGCGTGGCGGGACGTGTCCGGGGACGACGCGTTCCCCTCGGCCACCGAACGCTCCGCGGTCATCGATCTGGACGGCGAGCTGGCGATCGCGGTGCAGGACCAGGGCGACGGGGCGGCCGTCTGGATGCTCTACACCTGGGGCGGCGACAGGTTCGCGGTGCTCGGGTGCGCCGCCGACGGCGATCCGCCGGCCACGGCCGCGGCGGTCTCCCCGTCCGCCTGCCTGTCCTGACCCGGTCCCGACCATCGGCCGGCCATCTCACGGGTGAGCTGGCGCACGAATCCCCAACGGCGTCATCGGTGTGGACGTCCTACGGTCATGAATACACACGAAAGGAACGACGACACCAGCACCACCATGACCGAACTGTCCGCGGTCGCGACCGGCACGATGATCCGGCTGGGCCACGACACGGTGACCCTGGAGCGGGTCGAGCAGCTCGGCGCCGAGACCAGCGCCTACTCCCCGGTGCGGGGGGTCGACCTGACCCGGATCAAGTTCCGCCGCAACGGCAAGTCCAAGCGGCGCATCTTCCCGTCGAAGATGCTGGTCGAGCGGGTCCGGCGAGGCCGCACCCGCCCCTGACCCCGGCAATCAGTCGAAGACGTTCTTCGCGGCGTCCTTGAGCTTCTCGCCGGCCTGCTTCACGTTGGCCGACGCCTGATCGCCCTTGCCCTCGGCCTCCAGGTCACGGTCGTCGGTGGCCTTGCCGGTGGCCTCCTTGACCTTGCCGGCCACCTTCTCGCCGGCGTTCGCGATCTTGTCGTCCAGTCCCATGTCGGTTCCTCCCTCGGGTCGCTCCTGCGTGGACGTCCCGCCCACCAACGACGAGTGCCCCGTCCGGTGTGTCTCCACACACCGACGGGGCACCCGTTTCTGCGAGGTCAGACGCCCGCGGGCACCGACGACAGCTGACCGCGCATCTCGGCCGCGTACTGATCGGCGTTCGCGCCCGCGATCAGGTGGTACAGCCCGTCGCCCACCTTGACCATGCCGGCGATGCCGCTGTTGCGCAGCGCCGCCTCGTCGACCTTGGACGGGTCCTTGACCTTGACCCGCAGCCGGGTCTCGGCCGCCGCCTCCACCTTGCTGACGTTGGCCCGGCCGCCGAGCCCGTCGATGTAGTCGCGAGCCTTCTCCGCGGCCAGCGGATCGCGGAGCTTCGGCTTGACGCCGGGTTCGTCGTAGGTGACCTCCTCGATCTGGTCCTCGCCGAGCTCGGCTTCGTCGCCGGCCGTCTTGAGGTACTCCTCGATGTCGGTCTTCAGGTTCTCCGAGCGGGTGCCGAAGATCGCCTGCATGTTGTTGCCGACCATCAGCACGCCGGCCGCGCCGAGCGCCTTGAGCTTGCTCTGGCTGGCCTTGTTGATGTCGATCACGCCGACCCGCAGCCGGGTGATGCAGGCGTCCAGATCGGTGATGTTGCTGCGGCCGCCGAACGCCAGCACCAGTTGCTGGGCGAACCGGTTGGCGCCGTCGACCTGGGCGTCGCCGACGTCGACTTCGGTCTCCTCCCGGCCGGGTGTCTTCATGTTGAACAGCTTGATCAGCCCGTAGAAGACCGCGAAGTACAGCACGAACCAGACGGGTCCGACGACCAGGACCAGCCAGGGTTTGATGCCGTTGGCGTAGAACAGCACGTAGTCGATGCCGCCCTGGGAGAACGTATAGCCCAGCCGCCCGCCGAGCAGGTACATCACGGTGAAGCCGGAGGCGTACATCAGCGCGTGCGCCACGTACAGCAGCGGCGCGACGAACAGGAAGGCGAACTCCAGCGGCTCGGTGATGCCGGTGAGGAACGTGGTCAGCGCGGCGGCCAGCATGATGGAGCCGATCTTGACCTTGTTCTCCGGCTTGGCCGTGACGTAGATGGCCAGCGCCGCACCGCACAGGCCGAACATCTTCCCCAGGAAGCCGCCGCCGAAGATGCCGGACTCCGGGTGCCCACGCAGGAAGCAGGTCAGGATGCCCTCGCAGTTGGACCAGCCGCCGATGTTGACCACATAGAAGAACGGGGCGTTCCAGATGTGGTGCAGGCCGAACGGCAGCAGGGCCCGCTCCACCAGCGCGTACACGAACACCGCCACGGGTGCGTTGGCGCTGATCACCTCGTTGGCGGTGTTCTCGATGAAGTTCCCGATCGGAGGCCAGAGGAAGGCCAGCACGATGCCCAGGGCGATGGCCGCGAACGCGGTGACGATCGGCACGAACCGCTTGCCGGCGAAGAAGCCCAGATACGGCGGGAGGGTGATGCGGTAGAACCGGTTGAACAGGTAGCCGGCGATGATGCCGATGATGATGCCGCCGAACACGCCGGTGTCCAGGGTCTGCAGCCCCAGCACGGCCTTGGTCTCGATGCCGCGCGCGGCGGCGACCGTGCCGATGGTGGCCGTCATCACCAGGTACCCGACGGTCGCGGCGAGGGCGGACACGCCGTCGTTCTTGGCAATGCCCAGGGCGACGCCGACGGCGAAGATCAGGCCGAGCGCGCCGAACACCGGATCGCCCGCGTTCTGCAGGATCTTGAGGAACACGTACAGGGGCTCGGCCAGGATGCCGGCCGCGACCGGGTCGCCCACGACGGTGTCGGAGGGCAGGGCCAGGCAGGCGGCGACGTCGCCGGAGATGGTCACTCCGCCCGGGGCGCTGCAGTAGCCGAGGTTGATCGCCTGCTGGTTGTAGTTGCCCAGGAACGCGCCGCCGACGCCGAGCAGGATGCCGGCCACCGGCAGCACGGCCACCGGCAGCATCAGCGACTTGCCAAGCTTCTGCAGGAAGCCGAAGAAGTTGCTCCAGATCTCCTTGAGCTTGTTCGGGGCCGGTTGGGCCGGCTGCGCCGCCGGGGTCTTCTCCAGGGTGGTCGTCATACCGGGGTCCTTAGTCTTCGTCGAGGGGAACGAGCGCGCGGACGGCTTCGGCCGAATCGGCGCCGAGCGCCTGGGCGGCCAGCTCCTGGCACCGCTGCAGGGACAGGGATCGGATGAGCGCCTTCACCGACGGGATGGCCGGCACGCTGACCGACAGCTCGTCCACGCCGATGCCCACCAGCAGCGGCACCGCCTGGATGTCCGAGGCGGCGCCCCCGCAGATGCCGACCCACCGGCCGGCGGCATGCGCCCCGCGCACGCACTCGGCGATCAGGCCCAGGACGGCCGGGTTCAACGCGTCCACCTGCGGCGCCAGCTTCGGGTGGCCCCGGTCCATGGCCAGCGTGTACTGGGTCAGGTCGTTGGTGCCGACCGAGAAGAAGTCGACCTCCTGGGCGAACTGATGGGACATCACCGCCGTCGACGGCACCTCGCACATGATCCCGACGGGCACCGGCATGACGCCCAAGGCGTTGCGTTCCTCCTCGAAAATCGCCTTGGCCAGCCGGAAGTCCTCGATGGTGGCGATCATCGGGAACATCACGTTGATCTTGGCGCCGGCGTCGGCCGCGCGCAGGATCGCCCGCACCTGGGTGCGCAGGATCTCGGGCCGATCCAGCCCGACCCGGATGCCCCGCTGCCCCAGGAACGGGTTCTCCTCGGGGGCGATCGGCAGGTACGACAGCGGCTTGTCGCCACCGACGTCCAGGGTCCGGATCACCAGCGGCTGACCGGGTTTGAGCGCCTTGGCGATGTCGGTGTAGATCTGCGCCTGCTCGTCCTCGGTCGGCGCGGTGCGCCGCTCCAGGAAGACGAACTCCGACCGGAGCAGGCCGACCCCCTCGGCGCCCTTGGTCATCGCGGCCTGCGCGTCGTCCAGACCGCCGATGTTGGCGACGATCTCGACGTGATGGCCGTCGGTGGTGATCGCTGGCTCGTCGGCGTGCTCGAGTTCGACCGCCCGGCGCTGCGCCTGCCGTTCCTGGCGGGCCCGGATCCGGGCCACCTCATCCTCGGTGACGTTCTGCCGCAACGTGCCCTTGGCGCCGTCCAGGATCACCCGGGTGCCCTCGGGGATGTCCAGCGCCCGCGGCTCGATGCCGGCGACGGCCGGAATGTCCAGCGCCCGGGCCAGGATCGCCACGTGCGAGGACGCGCCGCCGGCCGTCGTGCAGAAACCGGCCACCTTGGTCGGATCCAGCGACGCGGTGTCCGACGGGGTGAGGTCCTCCGCGACCAGGATGGAACCCGCCGGGATCAGCGCCTTCTCGCGCCGCTGCCCGGTGATCTCCTCCAGCACCCGGGAGCCGACGTCGCGCACGTCGATGGCCCGGCCGGCCAGCACCTCGTTCTTCAGGCCGGCCAGCTTGTCGGCGTAGTTGTTGTAGGCGCTGCGCCAGGCGAACGCCGCGGTCTTGCCCTTGTCGATGGCCGAGTTGGCCAGGTCGAGAAGCTCGGGGTCGCGCAGGATCTCCCGGTGCGCGGCGAAGATCGCCGCCTTCTCCGCGTCGGCCTGGGCGGCCAGCCGGTCCTCCAGTGCGGTCAGCTGCACCGCCGACCGGTCGATCGCGTCGTTGAGCCGGCGGCGTTCCCGGTGCCGGTCGTTGGAGTTCTCCTCGACCTCGATCTCCTCGTGCCGGATCTGCAGCACGGTGCCGACGCCCAGGCCGGGGGAGGCGGACACGCCGAGCAGCACGTTCGGGTCGTCGGAACGTCGGCGAGGGGCCGGGGCGACCGCCGCCACCACCGGTTTGGCCTCGGCCGGGGCACCGTCCTCGGCGCCTTCGTCGATCGGGACCGCGCCCTCCTCGCCGAGCCCGACCCGCAGCTGATCGGCCAGCTCCTTGACCGCGTCCTCGGCGTCGGTGCCGTAGGCGCTGATCCGCACCTTGTCCCGGAACCGCACCTCCATGCCCATGATCGCCATCACGCTCTTGGCGTTGCCCTGGTCCTCGCCGCGGATCAGCGTCACGTCGCTCTCGTACTGGGCGGCCAGGTTGGACAGCACCGAGGCCGGCCGGGCGTGCAGGCCGACCGGGTTGGGGACGATGATCGCCTCCGAGGTCACCTTCTTCCCGGCGGGCTTGGCGGCCGCGCCGTCGGCGGCCTCGGCCGGCCCCGACAGGATCGCGGTCGCGGCGACATCCCTTCCGGCGCTGACGAATCCGGTGGCCGGCTGCAGCCCGGCCAGCAGGTCGGCGGTGTTGGCGATGACCATCTGGGTGAGCAGGCTCTTGGCCTGGGTGGCCACCATGTCCAGGTCGAAGACGATGAGTTCGTCACCGGCCTTGACCTGGTCGCCGACCTTGACCTTGACCTCGAACCCCTCGCCGCGCATCCGCACGGTGTCCAGGCCGATGTGGGTGAGCACCTCGAGGCCCTCGGGGGACCGGATGGTCAGCGCGTGCAGCGACGGGTGCAGGTGCACCACCTCGCCGTCACAGGCGGCCACCAGGGTGTTCTCCAGCGGGTCGATGGAGATGCCGTCACCGACCATCTTCTGGGCGAAGACGGGGTCGGGGACCTGTTCGATGGGTACCAGAACCCCGGTGACCGGGGCCATCAGGGCAACGCGGGCGCCTGCCGGCGCCGTGCTCGTCGGTGCGGCCGGTGCGGACAAGAAGGTCCCCCTTCGTGCGATTCGCCACTGTCGGGCGGGACGTGATCTTGACCCTAGCCCGGAGACCGGAGGTGCGCGCGCTGTAATCACGGCGAACCGGTTCAGCCCGCCGCACCGGCTCTCATCTGCGGAATCGATGATTTGGCCGGCTTACGATCCGCCCTGGGCCAGCCGCTGGCCGACCGTCGTCTTGAGCCGTGACGTGTCGTCGTCCGTCCAGCCGTCCGGCGCCCAGAGCGCGGCCAGCGCGTCGGCGTATTCCGGCCGGTACTGGTGTCCATGACTTTGCGGGATGTCATCGCCGGCGGCGACGAACAGGTCGCCGGTCAGCTGCCAGAAGGTGACGACGGGGAACCAGTTGACCGCGTCCAGCACGTCCATCCCGCGCGGCTCGGCCAGCCAGTCGGGCTTGGCCCAGATCAGCGAGGGCGACCACCAGACCACGCCGTCCGAGGCGTGCTGCACGTAGACGACCCGGGGCGGCTTCCAGCCGTCGCCGAGCCGCCCCAGGTCGACCCCGTCCGGCACCTGCACACCCCATCGGGCGGTGACGCCGTGGTCGACCACGGGGGCGATCTCCGGGGATCCGGCGTCGCGCCCGTCGGTCAGCTCGGACCACAACGGGGTGAAGCTCGGGGTGCCGACGAACAGGGCGCCGTCCGACCGGGCGGCCAGATCCTGCAGCCCGCTGAACGCACCCTGGGCGCCGTAGGAACCGAGCGAGATGCCGTGCACCACCAGCTTCGGCCGGGTGGTTGCGGGCAGCTGCGACCAGCGGGCGTAGACGGCCTCGAACAGGGCCTTGCCGGCGGCCGGGGGAGTGTCGCGGTCGCCGACGAAACTGATCCACGAGGGCAGGTAGGAGTACTGCATGGTGGCGATCGCGGTGTCCCCGCCGTGCATGAACTCCAGCGAGTCGGCCATGCCCGGGTCGATCCAGCCTGTCCCGGTGGTCGTCGCGACCACCAGGATCGATCGGTCCCAGGCGTTCGTCCGGTCGAGTTCGGCGACGACCCGATCGGCGGTGGCGTCGAGGTCGCCGTTCGGGTCCAGGCCGGAGTACACCCGGATCGGCTCCTGGACGCCGGCCGGGTCGGTGCCGACGGTGCCGGCGAAGGCCCGCAGCTCGGCGACGGTGGGGCCACCGGCCACGAACGTCCGCCCGGCCGCGCCCAGCGAGGCCCAGCTCTCGTTCGACTCCGGGGAGCCGGAGCGCTCCGGAGCGATCGGTTGGATCACCGCGGGGTCGTAGTCGGCGTTGGCCGCCGCGTAGCTGCGGTTGAGCACCGCCAGCACCCCGGACCAGAGGACGTTGGTGACCAGCAGGACCGCGAGCACCGCCACCACCAGCACGCTGACCAGCCGGGCCACCGGCTTGGGGACCAGCCGGTCGATCCGGCCGGTGAGCCACCGGACGACCCAGCGCAGTCCCCGGAACAGCTGCAGCAGCAGCAGTCCCACCACGACGGCGGTCAGCACGATCAGCACGCCGTGCGCCGCGCCGGTCGGCGGCATGCCGAACAGCTCGCGGACCTGCGACTGCCAGTGCACGCCGAGCACGACGGCCAGCGGCACGAGCACCACGGTGCCGCCGGCCAGGGCCCACCAGGAGATCCGCCGGACGCGGTCCGACCACCGGATCCGCACCCCGGCCTTGACGAACGTCCAGTGGATCAGCACGCCGACGCCGTAGCCGGCGACCATGCTGATGCCGGTGATCGCCCCCTGGAACACCCACGACCGGGGGATCAGCGACGGCGTCAGCGAGATGCAGTAGAAGATGAGCGCCACGACCAGGCCGGCCGGGCTGAACCGCGCCAGATAGCGCCGCGGCAGGGAGTGTTCGGTCTGCGTCATCGGCAGGATCGTCGCACGGCGGCGACGGCCGGGACGGAAAAGGGGCGCGACCCCTCGGTCGCGCCCCTTCGTGGTGGAGGACCCAGGAATTGAACCTGGCAAGGCGCCCCAAGTGCGCATCCCCCGCGATCACCGCGTGGTGCCCGATGAAGTTACAACATCCGCCGCGGGCCGACAACTCGGTGGCACGAAGTGCGCGCTCCGGTGCCCGATGGGGCAGACCTTCGGGTCGAACCCGGATGACCGTGCAGGTCAAGGGCCTGATCGTGATCCAAAGGTATGGCTGCGTGATCATGTCGGCTGGCAGAATGAGGACATGTCGCACGGACGGCCTACAGCCCCGCTGCCCATCGGGCCGGCTCCCCATGTGATCCCCCGTCGACGCCGCGTGCTCGCCATCGCGTCGGCGGCGGTCCTGTCGGCCGTCCTGGCTTCCTGCGCCAGCGTCGGTGGGACGGCAGCGGTTCCGACGTCGCCGTCGGTCGCGCTCCCGACGTCGGCTCCGCCCCATACCTCGTCGAGCCCGTCGGCGTCGTCGGCCTCGCCGACCGCCTCGTCGACGAGTTCGTCGACCAGCAGCAGCAGCACCAGCACCGCCAGCTCGGCGGTGACCGGAAGCCGGTCCGGCGCGATTCCCGGGGTGCCCTACTCCACCCCGCTGCCGGCCACGGACATGATCGGCACCCGGGACATCGATGACAGCGTGGACATGTACGTGATCGACGCGACCTCCGGTGCGGTCGGCGACCGGATCACCAAGGACAACCGGGGTGCCCTCTATCCAACGATCTCCCCCGGCCGTGGATCCATCGTGTACATGCAGAACGGCACGCTGCGGATGATGGCGGCGGACGGATCGGGCGACCGTCCCCTGGTGGCCGCCGATGCCGACTTCTGCAAGAACCCGCAGCGGCCCGCCTGGAATCCCGTCGACCAGACCGAGATAGCCGTGGCCTGCACCGGCGGGGACGACGGCGACAAGCTCGTGTTGCTCGGGGTCGACGGCACGTTGCGCAGCACCATCAACACCGGTCTTGCCACGTTCGACGATCCGACGTACTCACCGGACGGCAAGACGCTGGCATTCTGGGGCTCCCAGGACAAGGACGTGCACGGCGGGGCGCTGTACGTGCAGCCGGCCAACGGCAGTGGGGCACCGAAGCAGATCACCACCCCGGGGGCGCGGGCCAACGACACCGACCCGGTGTGGAGCGCGGACGGGTCGACGATCTACTTCCGCCGGGCGACCGAGGACGGGAGCGGAGGCCAGTCCGCGCAGATCCTGTCGGTCAAGGTCGACGGGTCGGCGTTGACGCCGATCTCCGACGGCACCGCGTTCGATCAGGACCCGACGGTGTCGCCGGACGGCAAGCAGCTCGCGTTCCTGAGCAACCGGATCAACGCCGCCGGCAACAACGACAGCCAGGTCTGGGTCATCAACGTCGACGGCACCGGACTGCGTCAGGTCGGGATCGGCAAGCCCGGCCACGCCGCCGGCGCGCCGGAATGGAGCAGGCGCTGAGGCGTCGCCGGCGCTTCAGGCGCCGCTCGCCAGCCGCTCGACGGCCGCGGCGAGCACCCGCGCCCGCGCCTCCGGGGTGCGCGCCCGGGCCAAGGACAGGATCACCAGGTACCGGTCCGATCGGGTGAGTGCGTCGAATGCCGTTTGCGCCCGAGGGTTCTCGCGCAGCGCGGCGACCAGGTCGGCCGGCGGCCGGGCGGTGCTCTGCGGCTCGTAGGCGGCGGCCCAGCGCCCGTCCGCCCGGGCCTTCTCGACCTGGGCCAGGCCGGGTGGGCGCATCCGACCCGCCTCGAGCAGCGCCGCCACCTTGCTCACGTTGACCTGCGACCACGAACTGCGGGGCCGCCGCGGGCAGTACCGCTGCAGGAAGGACACGTCGTCCAGGCCGCGCCGCTGCCCGTCGATCCAACCCCAGCACAGGGCGCCGTCCAGCGCGTCGGCGATGCCGATCAGCGGCAGGCCGGAGCCGCGTTTGGCGATCCGCAGCCATGCCTCGGGGGCGTCGCCGTGGTTGGCTGACAGCCAGGTGTCCCACGCGGCGACATCGGGCAGCTCGAGGATCGACGACGGGTCCGGTACGGCCATCCCGGCATGACACCACGGGCTGGAGGGAGTACGGCATGCGGCGGGTCATCTTCGACCACGACCACGACGACTACCGGCAGGCGATCCGGGAGTGCCTGGACCGGGTCGTCGTCCCGCACTACGCCGGTTGGGCGGCCGACGGCATCGTGCCGCGCAGCCTGTTCACCGACCTGGGGGAGCTGGGCGTGTTCGGCTTCGGCGTGCCCGAACAGTACGGCGGCGCCGGCGTCACCGACTTCCGGTTCAACATGATCCTGATGGAGGAGGCGCACCGGCTCGGCGTCGCGCCGGCCGTCCTCGGGCCCGGGTTGCAGGCCGACATCTGCCTGCCCTACTTCGTCTCCGCCGCCGACGAGCAACGGGACCGCTGGCTGCCCGGCATCGTCAGCGGCGAATCGATCACCGCGATCGCGATGACCGAACCGGGCACCGGTTCGGATCTGACCGGCATCGCCACCAAGGCGGTTCGGGACGGCGACCACTACGTCATCGACGGCAGCAAGACGTTCATCACCAACGGCATCAACGCCGACCTGGTCGTCGTCGCCGTCCGCACCGGTGAACACCCGCACCGCGGGCTGAGCCTGATCGTCGTGGACCGCGACACCCCCGGGTTCGAGCGGGGCCGCAAGCTGGACAAAGTCGGGTTGCACGCCCAGGACACGGCCGAGCTGTTCTTCTCCGGCGCCCGGGTGCCGGTGGCGAACCGGCTGGGCGACGAGGGCACCGGGTTCGCCCAGCTCACCGCCAACCTCACCCAGGAGCGACTGTCGGTCGCGGTCGGTGCCGTCGCCGGGGCCGCCGCCGCGCTCGACTGGACGATCGAGCACGTGCGCAGCCGCACCGCGTTCGGCGCGCCGATCGGCGCCCTGCAGCACACCCGGTTCCGGATGGCGGAGATGGCCACCGAGATCGACGTCGCCCGGCAGTACGTCGACCGGTGCGTCACCGAACACAATGCGGGACGGCTGGATTCGGTCGACGCGGCCAAGGCGAAATGGTGGACCACCGAGCTGCAGTGGCGGGTGCTGGACACCTGCGTGCAGCTGCACGGCGGCATGGGCTACATGACCGAACACAAGATCACCCGGGCCTGGGCGGACGCCCGGGTGCAGCGCATCTACGCCGGCACCACCGAGATCATGAAGGATCTGATCGGCCGCTCGATGAAGCTGGGCTGATCATCCGCCGAACGCGTCCAGGAACCGGTCGTGGAAGGCGTCCATCCGCCACACCGGCGCGTCCGCCGCCGGGTGCAGGCCGCTCTGCCAGTTCCAGGATCCGATCGCGCCGACGACGGCGGGGTCCCGGCTGACGATCGACACCGGGACGTCGTGCCCGGCCCCGTCGCCGCTGACGATCGGCGCCGGCTGATGATCGCCCAGCAGCACCAGCACCAGCCGGTCGTCGCCGTAGGTCCGCAGGAACGAGATCAGCGCGGACAGGCTGTATTCGATCGTCCGGCCGTAGGCCATCTTCACCCGGTCCGGGTCCGACCAGACGTCGTCCACCGACGGCGACCGCTCCGGCATCCCGGCGAACACCGAGCCGTCGCCCACGGCCGGCCAGTCGACCAGCGCCGGCAGCGGCTCCCACGGGGTGTGACTGGTCAGCAGGTCGATCTCGGCCATCACCGGCGCCCGGTTCGCGGGCGCCAGTTCGGCCCGCTGGAACTGGGCGAGCGTGTACTGGTCGGGAGCCGCGCCGAAGGCGAACGGCGGTCCGGCGTACCCGACGTTCCGGGCGTCGTAGATCTGGTCGGCCCGGTAGAAGTCGATGCCCTCCGGCCAGTCGTGCTGGTTCGCCGGTACGTCCAACACGGTCCGCCAACCGGCGGCGCCGAAGGTCGAGGTCAGCGTCGGCCGGCCACTGGCCGTCAGCTGGTCGTACCGCTGCTGGCTGTCCACCCACAGGCCCGACTGCACGGTGGAATGGGCCAGCCAGCTGATCCCGCCGAAGGTCGGTGAGGTCAGGAACGCGCTGCGCGCGGTGAAGCCGTCCGCGGCCAGGGCCGTGGTGCCGTCGTCCAGCACCGCGCCGACGCCCGGCGCGATCAGCGGATCCTGCAGGGCGACCCGCCCGTAGCTCTCCACGTAGACGATCAGCACGTCCTTGCCGCGCAGGCCGGCCAGCGAGGCCTCGGTGTGCGCCACCGGTGCGGCCAACTGGTCGGAGAACGCCTCCCGGTCGGCCAGGCCGGCGCCGATCGCGCTGACCTCGGCGGCGGCCAGCCCGGCCGCCTCGGCGGACGCCACCGGCGCGCCCGGGCCGGTCTGCAGCCCGATCGTCGCGCCGACCAGCCAGAGCGCCGCAAACGCGGCCACGAACCGGGCGCTGCGGGCCCGGTTGCGGACCGTCAAACCGGTCAACCGGCGCACCGCCAGCGGCACCGTCACCAGGAGCGCCACGATGGCTGCGGCACAGGCGATCCCGATCGTCACCCCGGCCGCCCGCCCGAGCGAACCGCCCAGCAGGTCGACGAACGAGCCGGCGTACGTCCAGTCGGACAGCGGGTCGAACGGCCGGCCCAACGCCGCCCGGAACCCGATGTCCAGCAGCTTCACCACGGTCAGCACCGCGAGCGCGACCCCGGCCAGCCAGGCCAGCACCCGTCCCGGGCGCGGCGGCAGGACCATCACCAGCCCCGCCACCACCAGGGCCTCGACCGGGATGCGCAGCAGCGCGGACGGACCGAGCCGGCTCGGGTCGCTCGGCGCGACCAGGGCGAACCACACCAGCCCGACCGCCGCCGTGGTCGCCGCCGCCGCCCGCAGCCGCCGGCCCCGGGACGGGCGAGGGGCCGGGGACCGCCGGGCCGCCGGGCGGCCGAACCGGAACCGCCACCACACCTGCCGGCCGAACGACTCGGCCAGCAGCACCAGCGCGGCCAGCGTCAGGATCGTCATCAGCGGCACGGGCAGCACGTCGGCCAGCGCGACGGTGAGCACCACGCCCTGCACCGCGGCCACCACCTTGGCCCAGAACCGCGGCGGCGTCGGCCCGTTCAGCCACGGCCACACCCACCCGGCGGCCACCAGCAGGTAGCGGGCCGCCCCGATCAGCAGCACCCAGCCGCCGAGCAGGCGAACGTCGTACAGGGCCAGCACCAGCACCAGGAACGCGTCGACCTCCATGTCGAACCGGGCGCCGACGGCGGTCACCGTCCCGGTCCGCCGGGCCACCCGCCCGTCCACCGCGTCCAGCGCCAGCGCCACCGACGCCAGCCCGACCATCACCGGCACCGGGGCCTGGTCGGTGAACGAGCCGGTGAACGAGTCGGCGACCAGCGCGGTCAGCCCGCCGACCAGCACCGCTCGGGTCAGCGTGACGGCGTCCGCCGGGCCCAGCCGGTCCCGCCCGGACCGGGCCACCGCGCGGACCAGGGTGACGACCAGGGTCAGCCCGTAGGCGAGCCCGAGCAGCCGGCCCGGCGCCCGCAGCCCGACGGTCGCCGCCAGCGCGGCCAGCAGCACCAGCACGCCGAGCAGCCCGAACCCGGCCTCGACGACCAGGCGGCGGTGCCGGCGAACCGTTGGCATGCCCCCTCCGTACTTATCCACAGAACGTCCTACCGTGACCAGATACGTTCACCGGTCCCGTTCGGTTCGTGGGGGAGGCGCAGATGACGCAGACGGCGTCGGCGTTCTGGGTCCGCGAACCGGGGGTCGGGGAGATCCGGGAAGCCCCGTTGCCGGAGCCGGGCCCGGAGGACGTGCTGGTGCGGACCCTGCGGACCGGGATCAGCCGCGGCACCGAGACACTGGTGTTCACCGGCCGGGTACCCGCCGGCCAGGTCGACCGGATGCGGGCCCCCTTCCAGGAAGGTGAGTTTCCCGGCCCGGTCAAGTACGGGTACCTGTCCGTCGGGGTCGTCGAGTCCGGTCCGGACGACCTGCTCGGGCGAACCGTGTTCTGCCTGTACCCGCACCAGAGTGCCTATGTGGTCCCGGCTTCCGTGGTCACCGTGGTCCCGGACGGCGTGCCGGCGAGCCGGGCGGTGCTGGCCGGAACCGTGGAGACCGCGGTCAACGCCTGCTGGGACGCCCGGCCGTTGATCGGCGACCGGATCACCGTGGTGGGCGCCGGCATGGTCGGCTGCGGCCTGGCCCGGCTGCTGGCCGGCCTGCCCGGTGCCCGGGTGACGCTGGTCGACGTCGACCCGGAACGGGCGGCAGTCGCCGGCGCCCTGGGCGTCGCGTTCGCGCCGCCCGAAGCCGCCGGCGACGGCCAGGACCTGGTCTTCCACACCAGCGCCAGCTCCGCCGGGCTGGCCCTGTCGCTGCGGCTGCTGCGCCGGGAGGGCGAGGTGATCGACCTGTCCTGGTACGGCGACGCGCCGGTGACCGTTCCGCTGGGGGAGGGCTTCCACTCCGGGCGGCTGCGCATCCGGTCCAGCCAGGTGGGCGCGGTCGCGCCGGCCCGGCGCGGCTCCCGCACCCCCGGCGACCGGCTCGCCCTGGCCCTGGAGTTGCTGCGCGACGACGCGTTCGACGCGCTGCTGTCCGGGGAATCCAACTTCCGGGATCTGCCGCGGGTCCTGCCCGCGCTGGCCTCCGGCGAGCGGCCGGCGATCTGTCACGTCATCACCTACGACTGAGGCACGGGAGGATCCAGGTGTTCACGGTGACCGTCCGCGATCACATGATGATCGCGCACAGCCTGCGCGGCGACGTGTTCGGCCCCGCGCAACGGCTGCACGGCGCGACGTTCGTGGTCGACGCCGCGTTCTCCGGGCCCACCCTGGACGGCGACGACATCCTGGTCGACATCGGCCTGGCCACCACCGAACTGCACGCCGTCGTCGACGCCTTCCGCTACCGCAACCTGGACGACGACCCCGACTTCGCCGGCCGGAACACCACCACCGAGGTGCTCGCCCGGGCGATCGCCGACCGGCTCGCGGACCGGGTGCACGACGGCGCCCTGGGGTCCTCCGGCCGCCACCTGACCGGGGTGACCATCACCCTGCACGAATCCCACGTGGCCTGGGCGAGCTACGAGCGTGAGCTGTGGTCCGGCTGATGCACGCCGTCGTGCCGGCCGGCATCGACGACCCCGCGCATCCCAGCGGCGGGAACGGCTACGACCGCCGGGTCCTCGGCGCGCTGGCCGTCCTCGGTTGGGGCGTCACCGAGCATCGCGTGGCCGGCGACTGGCCGCGGCCCGCGAGCGACGACCTCGCCCGCCTGCGACGCATGCTGGACGAACTGCCGGACGGCGCGATGGTGCTCGCCGACGGGCTGATCGCGTCCGCGGCGACCGCCGTGCTGCTGCCGGAGACGGCCCGGCTGCGCCTGGTGCCGCTGGTGCACCTGCCGCTGGACACCGACGGCGAGCGGGAGCTGCTGCGCCGGGCGGCCGCGGTGATCACCACCAGCCCGTGGACCCGCGACCGGCTCATCGCGGCCGGACTGCCCGCGGAGCGGATGACGGTGGCCGCGCCCGGCACCGATCCCGCGGCCGCCGCCGCGCCGTCGTCCGACGGTGGGCGGTTGCTGTCCGTCGGGGTGGTCGCCCCGCACAAGGGGCAGGACGTGCTCGTCGACGCGCTCGGGCGGCTGGGCGACCTGAGCTGGTCGTGCACGGTGGTCGGGGCGCTGGACGTGGAGCCGGTGTTCGCCGATCGGGTCCGGCGGGCGGCGACCGGGCCGGCCGACCGGATCGCCTTCCGCGGACCGCTGGCCGGCGACGAACTCGTCGCCGCGTACGCGGCGGCGGATCTGCTGGTGCTGCCGTCACGAGCGGAGACGTTCGGCATGGTGATCGGTGAGGCGCTCGCCCGGGGCGTGCCGGTCGTCGCCGCCGAGATCGGCGGCGTTCCCGCCGCCCTCGGGTTCGACCCGGCCGGGAGCCGTCCGGGGCTGCTCGTCCGGCCGGGCGACGCCGCCGCTCTTTCCGGCGCATTGCGCTGCTGGCTCACCGAGCCGGCGCTCCGGGACCGGCTGCGGGCCAGCGCACTTTGCCGGCGCGAGACGCTGCCCGGCTGGCCGGCCACCGCCCGGCGGGTGTCCGACGTGCTGCTCGGGGTGGCCGCGTGACCGGGTGGGCGCGGGTGCGGCTGGTCGGCGGACTGCTGGTGCTCGCCGCGATCGTCTGGCGGTTGGGCGCCGGCCCGTTCCTGGCCGGCCTGCGGTCGTTGACGCCGGCCGCGGCGCTGGCCGCGTTGTCGATCGGCGTGGTCACCACGGTCTGCAGCGCGTGGCGGTGGCGGGTGGTGGCCGGCCGGTTCGGGGTCGACCTCGGCTGGCGGCCGGCCATCGCCGCCTACTACGGCTCGCAGTTCCTCAACGCGACCCTGCCCGGCGGGGTTCTCGGCGACGTGCACCGCGGTGTCCGGCACGGCCGTTCGATCGACGACGTCGGGCTGGGGGTGCGGGCGGTCGCCTGGGAACGGGCGGCCGGACCGGTCACCCACCTGGCGCTGACCGCACTGGTGCTGGCGGCGCTGCCCAGCCCCGGGTTGTCCTGGTTGGTCGGCCCCCTCGGACTGGTCGTGCTGGCGCTGGCGGTGGCGGCGGTGCTGCCGGTCGCCCGCCGCGGCTCCGGCCGGCTGCGGTCGGCCTGGCCGCCGGTGCTGGTCGCCTCGGTGGTCGTCGCGATCGGGCACGCGGTCACCTTCGTCATCGCCGCCCGGTTGACCGGGGTGCCGGCTTCGGCCGCGGACCTGGCGCCCGTCGCGATGGTCGTGCTGGCCGCGATGCTGGTGCCGCTCAACATCGGCGGGTGGGGCCCTCGGGAGTCGGTGGCCGCGGCGGTTTTCGCGGCGGCAGGCTGGGGCGCGGCGACCGGGGTCGCGGCGGCGACCGCGTTCGGGCTGCTGGCGTTGATCGCCACCCTGCCCGGACTGGTCGTGCTGGTGGTGCGGCCGGTCGGCGAGTGGGTGCGTCATGGGTGACCGGCCGTACACGCTGCTGTCCTGCTGCATGTCGCTGGACGGGTACCTGGCCGGCGCCACCCGCCGCCGGCTGTTGCTGTCCAACGACGCCGACTTCGACCGGGTGGACGCGGTGCGGGCCGGCTGCGACGCGATCCTGGTCGGCGCGGCCACCGTGCGCAAGGACAATCCGCGGCTGCTGGTCCGCACCCCGGCCCGCAGGGACGACCGGGTGGCCCGCGGCCTGCCGCCGTCACCGGCGAAGGTCACCCTGACCCGGGGCACCGGGCTGGACCCGGGGGCCCGGTTCTTCACCGACGGCGACGCCGAAAGGCTGGTCTACTGCGCCAGTTCCGCCGTGGCGCAGGCGCGCGGACGGCTCGGCGACCGGGCCACCGTCATCGACGGCGGCCAGCCGGTCGACCTCGTCCGGATGACCGGCGACCTGTTCGACCGCGGCATCCGGCGGCTGATGGTCGAGGGCGGCGCGACCGTGCACACCCAGTTCCTCACCGCCGATCTGGCCGACGAACTGCACCTGGTCATCGCGCCGTTCTTCGTCGGCGACCACCGGGCCCGCCGCTTCGTCGACGACGGCGCGTTCCCCTTCAATCCGGAACGCCGGGCCACCCTGGCGCAGGTCCGTCAACTCGGCGACGTGGTGCTGCTGCGCTACGCGCTGTCCTCCCGATTCGAGGAGTCCTGATGATCGGCACCGTGATCGAGCCGGTGGCGCGGGCGTGGGGGATCGGCCGGTCGATGGCGATGTACCACGCCATTCCCGGCCGGCACGCCCGGATGGCGGCGTTCTACCGGCAGTTCCTGTCGCCCGGCGACCTGGCGTTCGACATCGGCGCCCACGTCGGCAGCCGGGTCCGGGCGTGGCGGCGGATCGGCGCGAAAGTGGTGGCCGTGGAACCACAGCCGGACTGCCTGGCCGTGCTGCGGCTGTGCTACGGGCGCGAGCCGGCCGTGCGGATCGTGGACCGGGCGGTGGGCGCGGCGGCCGGGACGGCGACCCTGGCGGTGTCGGTCGCCACCCCCACGGTCTCGTCCATGGCACCCGGGTGGATCGACGAGGTCGCCCGGGATCGTCGGTTCGCGCGGGTCCGCTGGAACCGGCGCATCGACGTGCCGGTCACCACCCTGGACGCGCTGATCGCGGAACACGGCGAGCCGGCGTTCGTCAAGATCGACGTCGAGGGCTTCGAGGTCGCCGTGCTGTCCGGGCTCAGCCGGCCGGTGCCCGCGCTGTCCTTCGAATACCTGCCGCCGGCGCACGAGGACGCGCTGGCCGCACTTGATCTCGTCGAACAGCTGGGCCGGTACCGGTACAACTACTCGCCGGTGGAGACCATGCGGCTCGCCGCGCCGGAGTGGGTGGACGCCGCCGGCCTGATCCGGGTGCTGGAACGGTTCCGGCCGCTGGGTCGGTCGGGCGACGTCTACGCGCGGCTCGCCGGCTGATCGACTCATACCCCCGGGGTGAGGCGTGCCCGGTTCACAGTTCCTACCGTTCCGGGCATGACCAGCACACAGTCCTCCTCGAAGACCGCCTGGGCGTCCGGCCTCACCGCGTTCGCCGCCTTCATGCTCGTCCTGAACGGGATGTTCCAGGCCTTCCAGGGCCTCGTCGCCGTCCTGAACGACAACCTGTTCGTCCGGACCGAGAACTACGTGTTCGGCTTCGACATCACCGCCTGGGGCTGGTTCCACCTGCTGTGGGGCCTGCTGGTGATCGTCGTGGGCATCTGCCTGTTCATGAAGCAGGAGTGGGCGGCCATCGGCGGCATCGTCCTGGCCATCCTGCAGGCCGTCTCGATGTTCTGGTTCATTCCCTTCTACCCGATCTGGTCGATCCTGATCATCGCCCTCGACGTGGCCGTCATCTGGGCGCTGAGCACGGTCCGCTTCGGCAACCGCTGACCCGCCCGGACGGCGGGCGTGGGGTGTTTGCCTCATGCCTCATGCCGCGGGCCGGGCGCACCATCGACTCCGTCGGAAACCCCGATTCGGTGCTGTCGGAGAGGGTGGTGGGCCATGGGCAGGGCAGTGATGGCCGCAAGTTCGGTCGGCGAGGTGTTCGCCCGGACGCTGGCGGCGAAGGACCACGACGGTTTGTGCGCGCTGCTGACCGATCCGGTCGACTTCCAGGCGCTGACCCCGGGGCGGCACTGGCAGACGACGTCACCGCGGGAGGCGGTGGACGGCTTCGTCCTCGGGGTCTGGTTCGGGCCGGGCGACACGATCGAGGAGCTGCGGTCGGTGACCTGCGGGCGGGTCGCCGACCGGCACAGCGTCACCTACCGGTTGGGGGTGCGCCGGGGCGGCCGGTTGCATGCGGTCGAGCAGCACGCGTATTTCGACGTCGACGACGCCGGTCGGGTCCCCTGGATCCGGATCGTCTGCTCGGGTTACCGGCCCGACGCCGGCGCGGCCTGATCCGTCTCGGTGGCCGGCCGGTGCCGGTGCACCCAAACCGCCAGCTCGGTGCGAGTGGTCAGCTGCAGTTTCGCCAGCGCGGCGCGAACGTGCGACTCCACCGTCCGCACCGACAGGAACAGCCGGGCGGCGATGACCTTGTTGCTCAGGCCCTGCCCGACCAGGTCGGCGACCTCCGCCTCCCGCGCCGTCAGGCCGCCGTGGTCGGACGGTGCGAGCGAGTCCAGCACCTGCCGGGCCTCGCGGGCCGGACCGGGCATGCCCAACCGGTCGAATTCGGCCAGCGCCTCCCCGGCGAGTGCCCGGACCTCGTCGGTCTCCGACCCGATCTGCGACGCAGCGGGCAGGCAGCGAGCCCACCCGAGGCGAGCGAGGGCGACGAAGGGCCGCGCGCCGATCCTGGCGTTGGCCTCGACCGCCCGGCGGAAGTGATCGGCCGCCGTGTCCGGCCGGCCGGCGCAGTGGGCCATCAGGCCCAGTGGCCATTCGTTGGAACCGAAGGAGTACGGCGATCCGCCACCGTCGCCCAGATACCACCCGGCGATCGGCAGCAGCGCCCGATGGCACCGACCCGCCAGATCGGCGTCGTCGAGGCCGGCGGCGAGCAGGCCGAGGGTGCCGACGGACGCCGCCCAGCGGGGACCGAGGGGCATCCGCTCGGGCAGGTTTCGCAGCGCCGCGACGGTGGCCGCAGCGTCCCGCCGGTCCCCGACGGCCAGCTGGATCTGTGCCCGGCTGACCGTGATCAGCGGGATCGAGGGGGCGTGGTCCATCAGGGCGAGTGTCTCGTCGGCGATGTCGCCGATCGTCCCGTGGATCAGCGCGAACTGCACGCGGAACGCGAAGTACATCCCCAGCATGGAGATGTCGCCGATCCGTTCGGCGAGTCGTCGACCCGCCACGGCGTGCTCGACGGCGGCGTCGAAGTCGCCGACCAGGCCGCGACGCAGCGCGTGCATCCGGACGCCGTGCCAGCGCGCGACCGGCGACCCGGACCGGTCGGCGAGCCGTTCGACATCGCCGGTCAGGCTGTCCCAGCGCCCGAGATCGCCTCTTTGCAAGGCGATGTCGGCCAGCCAGAGCAGCGCCCACAGCCGGCCCATCGGTGCCGCGTCGGCGAGTTGGACGGCCCGCTCGGCGAGGGCCATTCGTTCGTCGATGGCCTGCGGGTAGCTGACCGCGAAGTGGCGGGCGGCGATGGCCTCCAGCTCGGCGTGCGGGTCGCCGGAACGCCTGGCCATCGCCAACGCGTCGGCCGACAACGCGTCGGCGGTTCCGTCGACCGCCTCGTCCGCCGCCGCGGTCGCCAGCAGACCGAGAAGCCTGGCTCGTAAAGGGAACTCGTCGTCGGGAAGCCGGTCGAGGGCCCGTCGGCCCAGGCCGGCGGTGAACCTGGACACGTCGATGGACCCGATCCCCTGCGGCACCAGCGCCGCCTGCGCCATCAGGTCGGGACGATCGGCGGCGTCGGCCAGATCGACCGCCTCCGCGCACGACCGGAGTGCGGCCGGCAGGAGTCCGGCCGACCACTGGTAGCGGGCCAGTCGTAGGGTGCCTTCGGCCAGCGCGATGTCGCCGTCGTCGAGGTCGTGAGCGTGCCGCAGGCTCATCCGGGCGAAGGCGACGGCCCGGTCGTGGGCAAGATCGCGCGCCGCCAGTTCGGCCGCCCGCGCCGCCCGCTCCCGGCAACGCCGGGCCGCGCCGCGGCCCGGCACCCGATCCCAGTGGCCGGCGCTGGGGCCGACCAGGGTGTCGTCGCCGATCACATCCATTGCGGTGGCGATCCGTTCGTGGGCGGCGGCGCGGGCGTCGTCGGGCAGATCCGCGACGATGGCGTCCCGGACGATCGCGTGGCCGAAGGCCAGGCCGGTGTCGCCGAACCGCAGGAGGCCGGCCCGGACGCCGTCGGCCAGCGCGGCGCTGACCTGCTTGGTGGATCGGCCCAGCGCCTCGGCCAGAATCGCCGGTGACAACCGCTCGCCCAGCACCGCCGCCGTGGCGATGGTGTCCTGGGCCTCGGGCGGGAGCCGGCGAAGCGGCGCGAGCAGCACGGTGCGCAGTCCCGCCCGGTCCGCGATCGTGCGGTCGAGAGCCGTGCTGTCGAGTGGGGCGGCCGGTGGTCGCCGGGTGATCGCCGCGACGTAGAACGGATTGCCGCCGGTGCGGGCCACCAGGTCGGCGGTGCGGGTGAGCCACCCGCCGGCATCCCCGTCCGACGTCAGCCAGTCGCGCACCTCGTCGACGCCCAGACCGGTCAACGGGATCGACACCGCGGCCGGATTGCGGCTCAGGTCGGCCCAGGACCGGCCGAACGGGGTGTCGTCGGTGTCCCTGGCCGTCACCAGGACCCATGCCCGCATCGAAACCAGGTCGGACATCAGGTATTTCAGGATGGCGACCGAAGTGGCGTCGGTCCAGTGCAGATCCTCCAGCAGCAGCGCGACGCCGTGCGGTTCGGCCGCCCGGGCCAGCGCCTCGGCAACCGCCTCGCACAGCCGGAACCGCGCCGCGTCGGTGGAGACGTCGTCGGGAACGGTCAGCGCCTCGTGCACCATCGGCAGGTCGCGACCCACCCGGCGCCAGGGCCAGAGTGGGGGTGCCCCGGGGTCGTCGACGGCGAATCCGCGGGCGATGCGGAAGCCGCCGTCGGCGGCGTCGTCCAAGGCCCGCTGGGCGAGTGTGCTCTTGCCGATCCCGGCCTCACCCGTGATCAGCACGAGACGACCGGACCCGGAGCGAACCTCGCCCCGGGACCGGTCGAGGGTCTCCAGCGCCGCCGCGCGGCCAAACAGGGCGACCACCCGCTCAGTATGTGGTGTCGGGGGCCGATTCAGTGCTCGATTCGGTGGCAGCACTGAGGCCGGCCGGGTGCCTCGGGCGGCACTCTTGTCGCCATCACCCACCCCGCTCGACCTCGGGAGGTCACCGTGTACGCGCAGCTCACCATCTTCGACGGACCCCGTTCACCCGAACTCGTCGCCGCGGGCCGGCGGGCCGGCACCGAGCGGATCGACCCCCTGATCGAGGCTCATCCGGACCTCCAGCAGGACATGGTCGCCCGATACGTGCTCACCCAGCCGGACGGCGGCGAGGCGGTTCTGGTCATCACCAAAACCGAGGCCAGCCTGGACAAGGCCATCCGGCTGATCACGACCTCCGAGTTGCTGCCCGGCGAGGATCCGGCGCTGCTGCCGGGGCCGGACCGCGCCGAGCGGTACCTGGTGGCGGACGTGCGGCACGGGGCCGGTGCGCGATGACGGCCGACCTGGTGATCCCCGTGTCCGAACGGGTGGCCGCCGGCCACTGGACTCTCGTGGCAGGCGAGTCGACGGCCCGGTTCCGGGTGCGGGACAAGTTGTTCGGCGTCGCCGTCGGCACCATCCCGGTGCGGTCCGGCCGCGTCGTCGTCGGCCCCGGCGGACGGGTGGATTCGGCCGAGGTGGAACTGGACGGGGCCGGGATCGGCACCGGGAACCGTCACCGGGACAACGATCTGCGCAAGCCCCGCTTCCTGTCGGTGGACGCGCACCCGACGATCCGGGTCGATTCCGACGGGGGTCCGCCGTCGGGCGACGGGTGGCGGCTCGGCGCCCGGCTGGCGGCGCGGGGTGCCGACGTCCCGCTCGAACTGGCCGTCGTCCTGGTCGCGGTCGACGAGGGGTCCGCCCGGGTGCACATCACCGCACGGCTCGACCGGACCGGACTCGGCATTCGGGTGCCCACCTTCGTCGTGGGCCGGATGATCGATATCGAGGTGGACGCGGCCTTCCGTCGTTAGGATCCCGGGGTGGCCACCTACCGAGTCGGGTACTTCATCGGCAGCCTGTCGGCGCACTCCATCAATCGGGAGCTGTCCAAGGCGCTGATCAAGCTCGCGCCGACCGACCTGGAGTTCACCGAGATCCCGATCGGCAGCCTGCCGCTGTACAACCGGGACTTCGACGCCGACTATCCGCCGGAGGCACGCGCGCTGAAGGAGGCGATCGCGGCGGTCCAGGCGATCCTGTTCGTCACGCCCGAATACAACCGGTCCATTCCGGGTGCGCTGAAGAACGCGATCGACTGGGCCTCCCGGCCCTGGGGGCAGAACTCCTTCGACCACATCCCGGCCGGGGTGATCGGTGCGTCGCCCGGATCCATCGGGACCGCGGTCGGTCAGCAGAGCCTGCGGGCGGTGCTCGGGTTCTGCAACACCCGGCAGATGACCGCGCCGGAGGCCTACATCCAGTACTCGCCCGAGGTGTTCCCCGGCGACGGCGAGGTGACCAAGGACGCCACCCGGGAGTTCCTGACCACCTTCATGAGCGAGTTCCGCGACCACGTGGTCCGGGTGCTCACCGTGCTTCCCCGCTGAATCCCGGCGCCTCAGTCACTGCTCCTTCCCGGGCCGGGGCGTTTCCGCGGAAACGTCATTCGGCACGAAATGCGGACATACCTCCGCTGTCAGACCCCCTTTCTATGGTGTGGACACTCGTTCGGGGCGGGGTTGATGGGAGGCGTGGGATGACGGATTCGGATGGTGAGCTGACCGAGTACGACCTGTGGGCGATGTGGCCGGATGCGCCGCGGTTCCGGAACCGGAAGCCGGGGCAGGGGTGGTTCCCGAATCCGTTGGCCGATGCGCCGGCCGCGGCGGAACCTGTCCCGGCGCCGGCGCCGGCTGCCGTGGAGCCGGTGGTCGCGGAGCCGCCGGCCGAACGGGCGGAGCGGCCCGCCGCCCAGCCGGCCGCTGATGTGGAGCCGGCCGAGGATGCGGAGCCGTTGGAGGTGTTGGAGGGGCGGATCACGTCGATGGCGGCGCGGTTGGCGGCCGAGACCAGGGAGTGGTTGGGGTTGGTGGCCGAGTTCAATCGGC
>JBDHZW010000011.1:0-38376 GCA_039812105.1 Nakamurella sp. | reverse complement strand
CGCGGACGACGCGGGTTTCGGCTTTGCCGTACTGGTTGTGGCCGAGCGTGACACTCATGGCACCTAGCTCCCTCGGTAGGTTGAGAATGCGAACGGGGACAACAGCAATGGAACGTGGTGATGCGCGGCGACATCGGTGATCTCGAATGTCACCGTGACCTTCGGATAGAACCCGGTCTGGCCGGAGGCGGTGAAGTACGCCGCGGTGTCGAAGGTCAGTTCGTAGATTCCGGCCGCCAGCTGGACATCCTTTCCGTCTTCTTGGTAGCGATAGCGGCCGTCGGAGTCGGTGGAGGCGGTGAACAGTGGGGGTGGCGCAGCGGTTGCATCCGGACCGTCGCTGCGTTTGAGTTGGATCGGCACGCCCTCCGCGGGGCGACCCAGGCTGGCGTCCAGCACATGGGTGGAAAGGCTCATCGTCGAGGCGCTCCCGTCATGTCGGCTACATTGCCGCACTTCCGCTTGGTGGAAGGAAAATCTCTTGAAGTGAAAGTTACCGTCGCCTTGCTCAGGGTGTCAACAGATTGTTGAAGGCTGGTCGGATATATCCGGGCCGGGGGCCGGTAAGGTCTGGCGCGATGGAATCGGCTCGGGTCGTCGCGTGGGGCAGGCAGTTGCGCCGGGCGCACGAGCGGCTAGCAGATGCGCTGGTCAGCGCCCGTGAATCGATCGAGTCGGGCGCCCCCGTGGCAGTGCCGCTCCCGCCACTGACGTACTGCTCGGCGTTCTGCACCGCGCTGGACGGACACCATCGGGGGGAGGGCAGCATGCTGTTCCCCCGGGTGCTGGAGCGGCACCCCGAGTTGGCGGAGGTGGTCGACAACCTCTCGCGGGACCACACCATGATCGGACACCTTCTCGGCGACTTGCGCCAGTCGATCGATCGCGGCGATCCGCCCGACGTGGTGCTGCGACACCTGGATGGGGTCGAAGCGGTGATGACGACGCACTTCCGCTACGAGGAGAAGCGCCTGCTCGGCGTGCTCGACGGGTTGTCGTGGGACGGCGTCGATCCGACCGAGGTGTTCGGGCCGCTGGCGTAGGGCGATGGCTCGGGCCCCGCACTCGCAGGGCGGCGGACAAGATCGCCCGGCTCGAGGCGCTGCTCGTGCCGCCCGCTCGGCCTTCCGACCCCGAACCTCGATCGGTCAGCCGCCCAACAGAGCCGGCGAGATCGTCACGTAGGAGGGATATTTCGCGCTCCGGTGGTCGCCCGACGAACGGCCCTGGGCGCGGCGCTTGATCCACGGCCCGACGTGCTGCCGATAGAACACCAGGTTGTCCGAGAGCCGCCGGCCGGGTTCCTCGACGCGGGTGGTGCTGGCCGGCGCCGGATGCCCGAGCGCGGTGAGCACCCGCGCCGCGACCCGCCGGTGGCCGGCGGCGTTCAGGTGGATCCGGTCCGCGCCCCAGTAGCCGGCGCGCTGGATCTCCCGGTCGTGCCACATGTCGACGAAGGTCAGCCCGTTCTCGTCGGTGAGCCGCACGATGTCCGCGGTGAGCTCTTCGCCCCGGCGATGCACGACGTGCCCGAGCGGGATGCGGGACGTCGGATCAGGGCCGGCCAGCACGACCAGCCGCACCCCGGCCTCCCGGCAGCGGTCGACGACGTGCCGGGACAGCCGCATCAGCGCGGCCATGTCGACGTGCCGGCGCATGATGTCGTTGCCGCCGCCGTTGTAGGTCATCAGGTCCGGTTCGAGGGCCAGCGCCGCTTCGAGTTGCTCGTCGACGATCGGGCCCAGCTTGCGGCCACGAATGGACAGGTTCGCGTACTCCACCGGTGCGCCGGTGCTCGCCGCCAGGCCCTCGGCGACCCGGTCGGCCCAGCCGCGGAGGCTGCCGTCGGCTCGTTCGTCGCCGACGCCCTCGGTGAAGCTGTCCCCGATCGCCACGTACCGCACGGCACGACTGTAATAGGCCGGGCGCGGCCGACTCGGTCGGCCGCGCCCGGGCGGGGCTGGGGAGTGTCGTAGTTGCGGATCGATTGCCCGCTGAACCGCCCTTGCGCACGGAGCCACCCACTTGCGCAACCCGGGTTCAACCGAGGCTGGGATGCGCCGGCCCGTCCGGCTCTACCTCCAAGCGCGAGGATCCGATGGTCAGTGGTAGCACCGTCGAGACGTAGATGCCCGCCCACCCCGAAGTCCTGGCGCAGCTCCGACCCGTCCGGCCCGACGACCGGACCGGAATCGCTGGCCACGAACAGCGGCTCGTGACCGGGCCGGGCACGTCGCACGTCGTCGTGCAGGTCGGCTCGTTGGGGCGGCCGGCGTTCGCCGTCGTCGAACCGAGTCCAACCCGAGGCACCCGGTGTGCGGGTGACCTTCTGGAGACAGACGACGTCGGCGTCGCTCCCGGTGAGCCAGCCGATCAGGCTTTCGGCCATCGCTCCGCCCCAGGCGTTGACCGACACGATGCGCACGCTCGAAACCTACCCAAGCAGCCCGGCCGGCCGGCCCGGCCCGGACCAACACCCCCGCGCGGATGAACTCGTTGACTCCCGTCCCAACCAGTCACATTCGGTGTGGTTTCATCCGCGCCGGCGTAGTTGATCCGCGCGGGACAGGGGCACCGAGGGTCACCAGGGGCGGGTGTGGGCGCGCTCGCCGCGCAGCCAGACGCCGGCGACGTCGGACGCCGTGGACAGCGCGAACACCCGGGCCAGCGCGTCGGTGTCATCGACCGCGTGCCGCAGGTTCACCTCCAGGGTGGACCCGGCCGCCGGTCGCAGCCAGACGGCGTCGAAATCCTTTCCGGGGGAAAGGGTTCCGACCCGCTCGGCCAGGCCGAGGGCGCGGGCCCCGGCGTGCGTGGCCAGGTAGAGCAGGTGCACCGGGGTCAGCGGCAGCCCCTCGGCGCCGAGCAGCTGCTGCATGAAGTACGCCTGCAGGCCCTCCTTCAGCAGGTACAGGCCGGTGCCCGCGCCCACGTCGCAGCCCAGCGCCACCCCGACGCCGTGCCGGACGTGCCGGGTCAGCGGGAACAGGCCGCTGCCCAGGGCCGAGTTGCTGGTCGGGCAGTGCGCGGTCCACGCCCCGGCCTCCCCCATCAGGTCCAGCTCGTGGTCGGTGGGGTGCACGTTGTGCGCGAACACGCTCCGGTCGGTGACCAGGCCGTGCCGGTGGTAGGTGTCGATGTAGTGCGCGGTGCCGGGGAACAGGCCGGCGACGGTCTCGACTTCGGCCAGGTTCTCGTTCACGTGCGAGGTGAACCAGACGTCGCTGTCGTCACCCGACCCCGAGAGCAGTTCCCGGCACACGTCGAGCATCTCGTCCGACGTGGACAGCGAGAACCGCGGCGTCACCGCGTACCTCAGCCGGCCCTTGCCGTGCCAGCGGTCGATCAGCGCCCGGGACGCGGCCAGCGCCTGGGCCGGCGTGACGAGCAGGTCGTCGCGCAGTATCCGGTCGGACACTACCAGCCCGGTGGTCAGGTTCAGCCCGATGTCCTGCCCGGTGGCGAACAGGATGTCCATGGCCGACTCGAAATGCGAGCCGAACACCAGCGCGGTGGTGGTGCCCCCGCGGACCAGTTCGCCGAGGAACTCGGTCGCCACCCCGGTGGCGTACTCCGGGTCGGCCAGCTTCGCCTCCTCGGGCAGCGCGCACTTCTCCAGCCAGTCCAGCAGCGGCATGCCCAGCCCGCCGATCGCCCGCATCTGCGGGTAGTGCACGTGGGTGTCGACGAAGCCGGGCAGCAGCAGGCCGCCGGTCAACTCCACGACGTCCTCGTCGGGGTGGCCGGCCCGCAGCGTCGGGTACGAGCCGCGGGCGAGGATCACCCCGTCCCGGACGAGGACGCCGCCGTCGGCGTCGACCGCCAGGGCGGCGGCCGGGTCGCCGGCGAACGGGTCGCCCGGGGTGTCGACGATGGTGGCGCGGTACAGGGTCACTGGGAAACTCCGCTACGTTCGGCGTCCCGCGAATGCGCGGCAGCCGGTGAGTCGGGCTGCTGCATGGTCTGCAACAGCGAGGCGGCGACGGACACCGCGATGATCGCCGGCTCCTTGCCGCCGATCGTGGGAAGGCCGATGGGGCACTCGATCCGGTCGATGGTCTCGGCGGAATGACCGGCCTCGGTCAGCCGTCGCCGAAAGCCCGTCCACTTCGAGGACGACCCGATCAGCCCGACCGTGCCCAGCGACGGCAGCCGCAGGGCCGCGTCGCACAGCGCGAAGTCCTCGGCGTGGTCGTGGCTCATGATCAACACGTGCGCGCCGCGGGGCAGCCGCTCCAGGATCTGCTCGCCGAGCAGCATGTGGTGCACCGCGACATCGGCGGAACCGGAAGTGATGTCGGCCAGCCGCAGCGGGTCGAGTTGATCGGCCCGGGAGTCGACCAGCTCCAACCGCAGCTCCAGCCGGGACAGGATGCGGGCCAGTTCGTACCCGACGTGGCCCATCCCGAAGATCGCCACGGTGGGCCGGGCGGGCATCGGTTCCAGCACGAGCGTCACCTCCCCGCCGCAACACTGGCGTCCGTGCCGGTTGCGGGCGTGTTCGTTGAGCCGGGCGATTTGGGTCTCCGGCTCGGCGGAGCCGGCGGCGATCAGCTCCCGGGCCCGGCGGATCGCCGATTCCTCCAGGTTGCCGCCGCCGACGCTGCCCCAGCTGTGCTCGGCACCGACCACCATCTTGGCGCCGGCGTCCCGGGGGGCGTGGCCACGGACCTTCACGACCGTGATCAGCACCCCCGGGCGACCCTCCCGTCGCAGCTGGCCCAAGGCGTCCAGCCAGTCCATCAGACGCCCGCCAGCTCCGGGGCCGAGACGTCGGTCGCGGACCCGTTGGTGCCGACGCCCGCGGCCCGGGCCGCCTCGATCGCCCAGTACACCGCCTCCGGGGTCGCCGGGCTGCCCAGGTCGACGGAGTAGCCGGCCGGCCCGAACGCGCCGACGGCGGCGCGCAGGGCCTCGCGGACGCTGAACGCCTCCATCAGCGGCGGCTCACCGACCGCCTTCGAGCCGTAGACCACGCCCGACTCGGTCGCCCGCTCGAACAGGTGCACGTGGAACTCCTCGGGCATCTCCGAGAAGCTGGGGATCTTGTAGGTGCTGGCCGCCTGGGTGTTCAGCCGCCCGCGGTTCGGACCGTCGGAGACGTCCCAGCGCAACTCCTCCAGGGTCAGCCAGCCGGTGCCCTGCACGAAACCGCCCTCGATCTGCCCGACGTCGATCAGCGGCGACAGGCTGTCGCCGACGTCGTGCACGATGTCCGCGCGCAGCAGCCGGTAGGCGCCGGTGAAACCGTCCACCTCGACCTCGGCGCAGGCGGCGCCGTAGGCGAAGTACTTGAACGGCTCACCCTGCATCCGCTCGGCGTCCCAGTGCAGCCCGGCGGTGCGGTAGAAGCCGGCCGCCCACAGCTGCACCCGCTGGAAGTAGGCGTCGTGGCACAACTTCGCCCAGTCCAGCTGACGATCGTGGAAGCCGATCCCGGTGACCACGCCGTCGACGAACCGGACGTCGGCCGGGTGGATGCCGAGCTGGCCGGCGGCCACCGTGGCCAGGCGTTCCCGGATCTGGTCGCAGGCGTTCTTCACCGCGCCACCGTTGATGTCGGCACCCGAACTGGCCGCGGTGGCCGAGGTGTTGGGCACCTTGTCGGTGCGGGTCGGGGCCAACCGGACGTACTCCAGCGGCACCCCGAGCGCCGTCGCCGCCACCTGGATCATCTTGGTGTGCAGGCCCTGGCCCATCTCCACGCCGCCGTGGTTGATCAGCACCGAGCCGTCCTTGTAGACGTGCACCAGCGCGCCGGCCTGGTTGAACGCGGTCAGGTTGAACGAGATGCCGAACTTCACCGGCGTCATCGCCAGTGCCCGCTTGACATCGGTGTGGGCGGCGTTGAAGTCGGCGATCGCTGCCTGCCGGGCGGCGACGGAGGCCTTGTCGGTCAGGGTCGACCAGATCGCCTCCAGGCGCTCGGCGTGCCGGACCGGCTGCCCGTACGGGGTCGGCTGGCCGGGCACGTAGAAGTTGCTGCGCCGCAACTCCTCCGGCGCGACCCCCAGCTGCGGCGCGCAGCGGCCGAGGATGTCCTCGATGACGATCATGCCCTGCGGCCCGCCGAAGCCGCGGAACGCGGTCTGGGACGTCTTGTTGGTCTTGCCGATCCGCCCGTGCACCTCGATGTCCGGGATCCAGTAGGCGTTGTCGATGTGGCACAGCGCCCGGGCCAGCACCGGCTCGGACAGGTCCAGGCTCCAGCCGCCGTCGCTGACCAGCGTCGCCTTCAGTGCCCGGATCCGGTTGTTCGCGTCGAACCCGACCTCCCAGGAGGCGTGGAACGGGTGCCGCTTGCCGGTCATCGTGATGTCCTGGGTCCGGTTCAGCCGCAGCAGCACCGGCCGGCCGGTGATCGTCGCGCCCAGCGCGGCGACCGCGGCGAACCCGTGCGGCTGCATCTCCTTGCCGCCGAACCCGCCGCCGAGACGCAGGCACTGCACGGTGATCTCGTGGCTGTGCCGGCCCAGCACGTGGGCGACGATCTCCTGGGTCTCCGACGGGTGCTGCGTGCTGGACTGCACGAACACCTGCCCGGCCTCGTCGACCAGCGCCAGTGCCGCGTTGGTCTCCAGGTAGAAGTGCTCCTGCCCGCCGAACTCGAACTCGCCGGTGAACCGGTGCGCCGACTCGGCCAGGCCGGCGTCGGCGTCCCCCCGGCTGACCGTGCGGGCGTGACCCTGGTAGCTCTCGGCGGCGATCGCCTCCTTGATGGTCATCAGCGACGGCAGCGGCTCGTACTCCACGACGATCGCCTCGGCGCCCAGCCGGGCGGCGTCCTCGGTCTCGCCGAGCACGTAGCAGACCGCGTGCCCGTAGAACATGATCTCGCTGGGGAACAGCGGCTCGTCGTGCTTGATGCCGGCGTCGTTCACCCCGGGCACGTCGGCGGCGGTCAGCACCTTGACCACGCCGGGCACGTCATAGGCGGGGGTGACGTCGAACCTGGTCACCATCGCGTGCGCGTGCGGCGCCTGCAACGGCCACGCGTGCAACAGGTTCGGCGTGCGGTGGATCAGGTCGTCGGTGTACAGCGCCTTCCCGGTGACGTGCTGCGGCGCCGCCTCGTGCGACAGCGGCAGCCCGACCTTCGGGTTGTTCGGCCGGTCGGCCAGCGGGCCGTGAGCAAATGCCATCAGACACCAACCTTCGCGTTCTGGGCGTGGAACTTGCGCAGTGACGTGCCGAGCATCGCCGTCCGGTAGGCGGCGCTGGCCCGGTGGTCGTTGATCGGGGTGCCCTCGTCGGCCAGCACCCGGGCCGCGGCCGCGGCAACCCGGGGCGTCCACGGCTTGCCGATCAGCGCCTCCTCGGTGGCCGTCGCCCGGATCGGCATGGCGGCCACCCCGCCGAGCCCGATCTTGATGTCGGCGACCTGCCCGTCCTGCACCGAGAGGGCGAAAGCGATGGCGACGCTGGAGATGTCGTCGAACCGGCGCTTGGCGATCTTGTGGAACGCGCTGATCGGCGCGACCGGCAGCGGCAACCGGATCGTCTTGATCAGCTCGTCCGGACGCTTGACCGTCTTGCGGTATCCGGTGAAGTACTCGCTCAGCGGCACCGTCCGCTCGCCCGACGACGACGCCAGCACCAACGAGGCGTCCAGGGCCAGCAGCGCGGGCGGGCTGTCGCCGATCGGCGAGCCGGTACCCAGGTTGCCGCCCAGCGTCGCGCCGTTGCGGATCAACCGGGACGCGAACTGCGGGAACAGTTCGGCCAGCAGCGGCACCCGGCCGTCCAGCAGCCGTTCCACCTCGGACAGGGTCAGCGCCGCGCCGATCTCGACGGCGCCCGAGCCCGAGGAGTCGTCGAAGGAGAAGGTGCGCAGTTCGGCCACCCGGTCCAGGGCGACGGTCAGGTCGGCCCGGGCGTGCCGGATGTTCAGCTCGACGCCCCAGTCGGTGGAGCCGGCGACCAGCCGGGCGTCCGGGTGCTGCGCCAACACGTCCAGCGCCTGGGCCAGGTCGGCCGGCCGGCGGTAGGAGGTGCCGCCGGTGGTGATGACGGTCGGCGCCGGCGCGGGGGCCGGCTCCGACCGCCGGGCGGCCAGTGCGTCATCGTCCGACGGCGAGCCGAGCGCGTAGGCGGCGTCCCGGATCGGCCGGTACCCCGTGCAGCGGCACAGGTTTCCGCTCAGCGCGTGCAGGTCGAAGCCGTTGGGGCCGTGCTCGTGGTCGGCCGCGTGGCCCGGGGCATCAGGATCGGCGGGCCGGGCGTGCCCGTTGCCGGCGCCCGGCTCACCCTCGGCCGCCTCGGCGGTCGCATCGGCCGGAGAACGGTCCGCCCGGTAGTACTCCGAGGCCATCGAGCAGATGAAGCCGGGGGTGCAGTACCCGCACTGCGACCCGCCGCGGACCGCCATCTGCTCCTGCACCGGGTGCATGTGTTCCGGATCGCCCAACCCCTCGGAGGTGACGACCTCCTGGGCGTCGAACCCGGCGGCCGGCACCAGGCAGGCGTTGATCGCCGTCCACCTGGTGGTGCCGGTCGACCCATTGACGTCCGGGCGGGCGACCAGCACGGCGCAGGCGCCGCACTCGCCCTCGGCGCAACCCTCCTTGCAGCCGGTGTACCCGGTGCCGCGCAGCCATTCCAGCAGCGTGGTGTGGCCACCGACGTCGCCCAGCGGACGGGCGTGGCCGTTCACAACGACGTGAGGTTCCATCTTCATTGACTCCCTCTCCCCGCGACGATAGCCCCGCACGAGGGTGGTGGTGGCGAATAATTCACAGCCCGGCCCGGCTCAGCAGCGTCCGGCTGGCGTCCCGCACGGTGGCGGCGTAGCCGTCGGTGTCGACGGTGGTCAGGCGGTCCTGCTCGACCACCGGCCGGCCGCCGACCAGCAGCAGCTCCAGCGGCGGCGGCGAGCCGAGCACCAACGCGGCGATCGGGTCGACGATGTCGATGTGCGGCAACGTGTCCAGCCGCCACACGGCGATGTCGGCCAGCTTGCCCGCCTCCAGCGAGCCGATCTCGTCGGCCCGGCCCAGCACCCGCGCGCCCCCCATGGTCGCCATGTCCAGCGCGTCCCGCACGGTCAGCGCCTGCGGGCCGCCCTTGGCCCGGGCGAACAGCAGGGCGTGCCGGGCCTCCTCCAGCAGCGCGCACGCCTCGTTGGAGGCGGCCCCGTCCACGCCCAGGCCGACCGCCACCCCGGCATCCCGCAGGTCCCGGGCCCGGGCGATGCCGGAGCCCAGGCGGGCGTTGGAGGTCGGGCAGTGCGCCACCGAGGTGCCGGTGCGGGCCAGCGATGCGATCGACTCGTCGGTCAGCCACACCGAGTGGGCCAGCCAGACCTCCGGCCCGAGCCAGCCCACCGACTCCATGTACTCCACCGGGGTGCAGCCGAAGTGCTCCTGGCAGTAGTCCTCCTCGTCCAGGGTCTCGCACAGGTGGGTGTGCATCCGCACGCCCTTGCGCCGGGACAGCTCGGCGGTCTGCCGCAGCAGGTCGCCGGTCACCGAGAACGGCGAGCAGGGCGCCACCCCGATCCGCAGCATCGAGCCGAACGACGGGTCGTGATGGGTGTCGATCGCCTCCTCGGTGGCCGCCAGGATCGCGTCGATGTCCTCCACCACGTTGTCCGGCGGCAGGCCGCCCTTGCTCTGCCCCAGGTCCATCGACCCGCGGGTCGGGTGGAACCGCAGTCCCACCCGCGCGGCCGCGTCGATCTCCGCCTTCAGCACGTCGCCCCCGGTGCGGGGAAAGACGTAGTGGTGATCGGTGGTCGTCGTGCAGCCGGTGCCGGCCAGCCAGGCCAGGCCGCCGGTGGCCGCGACGTTCACCAGTTCGGCGTCGATCTGCCCCCACACCGGGTACAGCGTGGTCAGCCAGCCGAACAGGGTGTCGTCCACGGCCAGCCCGCGGGTGATCCACTGATACAGGTGGTGGTGCGTGTTCACGAACCCCGGAGTGATCAGGCACCCGGATGCGTCGACCACCCGGGCACCGGGCACCTCCGGCGCCGGGCCGCCACCGACCGAGGCGATCAGCCCGTCGGTGACGACCACGTGGCCGTTGGTGTACTCGGTGGCGTTCGCGTCGACCGTGGCGACGTGCGCGCCCTGCAGGACGAGGGATGACATGAGCTCGTATGACTCGATTCTTGTTCAGGCCAGCAGGGATTCGAGGCGGATCAGCCCGATCTCGCGCAGCTGGGTGACCACCTCGGCCCGCTCGGCCTCGGGGCTGTTGGCCAGCCGGCGGCGCAGCTCGGCCAGGATCTCGTCGGCCGACCGGCCGGCGGCGCGGATCAGGAACACCCGGTCGAACTTGTTCTCGTACTCGACGTTGCCGTCCAGGATGGCCTGCTGCACCGCCGCGTCCGCCGAACCGACGGCCGCCTGCTCCTTCTTGGAGAACTCGACGTCGTGCCCGGCGCCGGCCTTCTCGCCGATCCGCGGGTGCTTGGCCAGCGCCGCCCGCAGCTCGTCGTCGGTGAAGTCGGCGGCCGCGACCCGGCCCTCGTGCAGCACGTGCTGCGCCGACGGGTAGGGGCGCTTGGCCATCACCGCGTCCACCCAGCGGGGCACGTCCAGGCAGGTCTCCAGGGCGGCCCGGGCCTGGGCGTCGGGCAGCTCGTTGAACCGCTTGGTGCCGGCGGCGAACTCGTCGTCGGCCGAGGCCTGGCGGGCGGAGGCGGGGGTGGTCAGCTGATCGACCTCTTCCAGGAAGGTGGCCCGGGGCAGGACCAGCGGGCTGGCGTCGGCGACCAGGTCGTCGAACCGGTGGTTGGCGATCTTGGCGACCTCGATGACCGCGGTGGCCTGCTCCTGGGTCGGCGAGTTCTGCAGCCGCTCCCAGCCGGACTTGAGGATCTGGTCGCGCTTCTCGACGTCGCGCACCGACATGATCAAGGGGATGCCGAACCGCTCCCGGTAGGCGGTGGTCAGGTGCGAGAACTGCTCGTGGTCCTCGTCGTTGAGCAGGGTCAGGCCGGCTGCGGCCCGGTCCTTCTTCGATTCCTCGGACGTGTCCGGGCCGGCGTCGCTGCCCAGGTCCGGGTAGAAGGCCAGCAGGTCCCGCTGCTCGGTGCGGTCGGCGGTGAACAGGGCGTCCTGGAAGGCGGCCCGCAGCGCCGGGGTGTCGGCGAACGGCCGGCGGTCGTAGGCGCGCTCGGCGACCCAGCTCGGGCCCTGGAACAGCCGGCCGAAGGTGCCGACGAACTCGTCCCGGGACATCCGGTTGACCTGGTCCAGCCGGATCACGCCGGAGCCGGGGGTGCCGGCCACCGCCGGGCCGTAGCCCTTGTCCAGGTGGTGGAAGACCAGGTTGAGGATGATCGCGCACAGGCTGCCCAGGGTGATGCCGCTGCCGAAGATGATCTGCGCCCAGTCCGGCACCGCCTTGGCCACGTCCGGCTGGACCGTGACGTACATGGCCAGGCCGATGCTGGTGCCGACGATGACGACGTTGCGGTGGTCGTGGAAGTCGACCCGGCCCAGCGTCTGGATGCCGACCACGGCGACCGTCGCGAACATGGCCAGCGCGGCACCGCCCAGCACCGGGGCGGGGATGCTGGCGACCAGCGCGCCGGCCTTGGGGATCAGGCCGAGCAGGATCATGAACACGCCGGCCGCGGCGACCACGTAACGGCTCTTGATCCGGGTCAGCCGGACCAGGCCGACGTTCTCGGCGAAGCAGGTGTACGGGAAGGAGTTCAGCACGCCGCCCAGGAAGGTGGCCAGGCCGTCCGCGCGCAGGGCCCGGGACACATCCTCGCCGCCGACCCGCTTCTCCACGATCTCGCCGGTGGCGAACACGTCACCGGTGGTCTCCACCGCGGTGATCAGCATGACGACGATCATCGAGATGATGGCGGCGACCGAGAACTTCGGGATGCCGAAGTAGAACGGGGTGGTCACGCCGAACCAGGCGGAGTCCGACACGCCGGACAGCGTGGCGTCGCCCAGGATGACGGCGACCGTGGTGCCGATGACCAGGCCGGCCAGCACCGCGACGGTGGCCAGGAAGCCCTTGAACACCCGCTGGATCACCACGATCAGCAGCAGCGTGCCCATCGCGTAGAGCAGGTTCTTGGTGCTGCTCGGGTCCGGGTTGGCGGCCCCGCCGACCGCGTCGGTGGCGGCCACCGGCAGCAGCGCGATGCCGATGATGGTGATCACCGTGCCGGTCACCACCGGCGGGAAGAACCGGATCAGCTTGGCGAAGTACGGGGCGATGAAGAAGGTGAACAGCCCGGCGATGATCACCGCGCCGTAGATGTAGAGCAGGCCCTCCGTACCGCCACCGGCCGCCATCGCGATCGCGATCATCGGCGACACCGCGGTGAACGTGACGCCCTGCAGCAGCGGCAGCCGCACGCCGATCTTCCAGAACCCGACGGACTGGATGATCGAGGCGATGCCGCAGGTGAACAGGTCGGCGTTGATCAGGTGGATCAGTTCCGGCGTGGTCAGCCCGATCGCGCCGGCCAGCAGGATCGGCACCACGACGGCGCCGGCGTAAAACGCCAGCACGTGCTGGATGCCGTAAACGGCCAGCTGGGGGACCGGTAGAACCTGGTCGACCGGATGTTTGACGGACGTGGCCCGGGCGGGTTTGCCGGACGTGGTGGTAGACGCCATGTGAGCCCCTTTGGTCGGCGGGAGCATGCACGGTCATGCTCCGGAGCGTGGATTGTCGGTGTGTGGCGGGCAGCGATCGGCCCGGTTACGAACTCCCTCGGCGACGTCGCGGGGGGAGTGTTCGGTCGCGGTGGCGGCTGGTCAGCGCGCCGTCGGGGGGAGGCGGCCCCGGTGGTAAAGCGGCGGGCACATCGTCATGTCGGACCTGCTCTCCGTTGAGCTGTCGGGATGGTGCGGGCTGGTGCTGTCCGGTGGTGCTGTCAGCAGCGTGGGCCGGTGGGCTGGTTCGCGCAATTCGGAAGCGTTCTTCCGCAGATCGAAATATACTTGGTGCCCTGGGTCACGTCAACATTTTGTTGAGGCGGTCTTCGTTTCGTGATGCGGGCCGGCTAGTCCCTGTCCCGGTTGAGATAGTTGTAGACCGTGAACCGGCTGACACCCAGTGCCGCGGCGACGGTTTCGACCGACTTGCGGTAGGAGAAGGCGCCCGCCTCCTCCAGCAAGCGAACGGCCCGCTGCTTGTCCGGCCGGGCCAACTCGGTCAGCGGACCGTCGAACTCCCGCTCGACGTCGGCCAGGATGCCGGCCAACCCGCCCTCGTCCGTCCCGGGTCGTTCGTCGTCGCCGGCCAGCCGGACGGCGGCGACGACGGTCCCGCGCCAGGTCAGTGGCACGTCGTCGGCCGCGGCCTGCGCGGGTTCGACCATCGTGGCGCCGATGCGGTCCACCAGCGGGCGGACGGCCGTCAGGAACTCGTTCGTGTCCATCAGGACTCGACGTGCAATTGCAGGGTGATCCGGGTGGCTCCGGCGTCCAGCGCCACGCCCATGACCTCGCGCAGGGCGTCCAGGACGGCCTCGCGGTCGCCCTCGACCTCGGTGCCCAGCGGGCCGAAGTCGCCGGTCAGGCCGGCCGCCAGGACGACGTCCCAGGCGCGCCGGGCGTGCGCGGGCGGCTCGCCCTCGCCGTGGAAGGGCTCGGTGGTGAATTCGGCGACGACCCGCACGCTGTCGAGCCTACGGCCGCGGCAGGTGTGGCGACCGCCGAGACGGGAACTGACCGACGGACCCGCTTGACGAATTCGAGCCACCGGAGGACCCGATGACCACCTCACCCGCCAGCGATCGGCCGGACGGCCCCACCCGGGACGAGAAGATGCGCACCCTGGTCGACCTGGTGGCCGACGCGCGGATCGCGATGCTGACCACGGTCGCCGCCGACGGCCGGCTGATGAGCCGGCCGATGGGCCTGCAGGAGGTGGAGTTCGACGGCGACCTGTGGTTCTTCGTCGACGACGCGTCCCACAAGGCCGCCGAACTCGCGGCGAACCCGCAGGTGAACGTCTCCTTCGCCAATCCGAAGGGCACGTCGTGGACCTCGATCACCGGCACCGCCGAGGTCGTGCACGACCGGGCCAAGGCCGAACAGTTCTGGAACCCGTTGCTGCGGGCCTGGTTCCCGGACGAACTCGACACCCCCGGGCTGGCGCTGATCAAGGTGCACGCCGACAGCGCCGAGTACTGGGACGGGCCGGGTTCGCGGCTGACCCAACTGGTCGGCATCGTGCGCGCCGCCGTCACCCGCGACGAGAGCAAGCTGATCGACACCCAGAACGAGGAGGTCAGCCTGCCCTCCTGACGCCGCATCCGGGTGGTCGGTACGTCGGAAGAAAAGTGCGGCTGGTCGCACTTTTCTTCCGACCTGTCTGCGGTCCCGCGACGGAACGGCGATCAGGCTGCGATCCGGAGGCTGCAGCCCGCACCGCACGGTCGGGGCCGACCGGACCACCCATGTCGGCCCAGGGCCAGGGCGACCTGGGCCGCGACCGCGCAGGGCCGGCCGACGACGTCACGCCAGCCGAAACGCAGCACCGCGTCGCCCGACAGGGCCAGTTCGTTGTCCCGCCTCAGGTCGCGAAACGCGCCTTCGGCGGGATGTGCCGCGCGGCCGTCCAGTTCGACGATCAAGGACCAATCGCGGTACCGGACATCGCGATAGCGATTCTGCCGGCCAACCGTCTCGTGGCGGTTGCGGACCGCGGCCGGAAGGTCATGCGCGCGTTCGACGTCGCGGAGGTAGCGACGCTCAAGCGGCGACTGCACGCCCTGCTCGACCTCGGCCAGCACCTCGGCGATCAGCGCCCGGTTCGGGTGCCGCCGACGCTCGGCGAGAGAGTTTCGGAGCCGGGCCGCGGTGGTCATTCGGCGCTGGGTCGACCGGGTCAGCACATCGACGACCGTCTCCGGAGCCGCACACTGCAGATGGTCCAGGACGGAATGCTCGATCCGCGTCCGAGCCGGTGACCGGCTGGGGTGCGCGGCGGCCGGCAGATCGACCGTCCGGTGGATGCGGAGTCCATCCTGCGGTGTGACCCGCCGACGTTCGGGGACCGCAACGTGCACCCGCTCCGGGGATGAGTCCAGGACCCCGTCCAGCCAGAGCGCGGTGCCGTGGCTGAGCGCGGCGCCGTCACCGGCGTACAACAGTGCCGCCCAGGCATCGCCGTGGGCGGATACCGGCTCCGCGGTCGTCCGGTAGACGCCGGGGAGGAGGGTGCGCCACTGGCCGTTGGCCAGATGTCGGCGCGCCTGCGACCCGGTCAGCCCCAGCTCGAGCAACTGCCGTCGGGCGATCACACCGCTTTGCGCGGCAGCGATCGCCAGCCAGGCCGGTGTCGAGGGGGGCACCCGGCGAGTGTGGGCCGGACGCGGGTGGTGCGGAAAAGATCGTGGGCGAGCCTGTGGACAATTCCTCGGCCGCGCCGACGAAGGCCCGCATTGGCGCGAGTTATCCCCAATGCGGCGGCTCGGCTTGACGATCGGACGAGGCCGTGCGTGGCCGCGGGAGCGACCGATACGTCGGAAGATAAGTGCGACCTACCGCACTTATCTTCCGACCAACGGCACTCAGCCCCCCAGGGCCGCCTTGCGGACCGCCTCGGCGACGGCCGGCGCGACGTCCGCGTCGAACACCGACGGCACGATGTAGTTGGCGTTGAGTTCCTGCGCGGACACGCAGTCGGCGATCGCGGTGGCCGCGGCGATCATCGTCTGCTCGGTGATCTCGTGCGTCCCCGCGTCGAGCATGCCCCGGAAGAAGCCGGGGAAGGCGAGCACGTTGTTGATCTGGTTCGGGTAGTCCGACCGGCCGGTGGCCACGATGGTCGCGTGCTGGGCCGCCGCGAACGGATCGACCTCGGGATCCGGGTTGGCCAGCGCGAACACGATGGCCCCCTCGTTCATCTTGCCGATGTCGTCGCCGGTGAGCAGGTTCGGCGCGGACACGCCGATGAAGACGTCGGCGCCGACCAGCGACTCGGCCAGGGTGCCGCGGACGCCGCGCGGGTTGGTGTTGTCGGCGATCCACCGGCGGAACTCATCCATGCCCTGCTTGGCCGGGTCGACCGCGCCGTGCCGGTCGCAGCCGATGATGTCGGCGAAGCCCTGCGCGGCCAGCAGCCGGATGATCGCGTGCCCGGCCGCGCCGACCCCGCTGACCACGACCTTCACGTCCTCCGGCTTGCGACCGACCACCCGCAGCGCGTTGGTCAGCGCGGCCAGCACCACGATCGCGGTGCCGTGCTGGTCGTCGTGGAACACCGGGATGTCCAGCAGTTTCTTGAGCCGCCGCTCGATCTCGAAGCAGCGGGGCGCGGAGATGTCCTCCAGGTTGATGCCGCCGTAGCCGGGCGACATGGCCCGCACGATCTCCACGATCTGGTCGACGTCCTTGGTGTCGAGCACCACCGGCCAGGCGTCGACCCCGCCGAAGTGCTTGAACAGCGCGGCCTTTCCTTCCATTACCGGCATCGCGGCGGCCGGCCCGATGTCGCCCAGCCCGAGCACGGCGGTGCCGTCGGTGACCACCGCGACGGTGTTGCGCTTGATGGTCAGCCGGCGCGCGTCGGCCGGGTTCTTGGCGATGGCCAGGCAGACCCGGGCCACGCCCGGGGTGTAGGCGCGGGACAGGTCGTCGCGGTGCTTGAGCGGCACCTTCGACTGGATCTCGATCTTGCCGCCCAGGTGCAGCAGGAAGGTCCGGTCGCTGACCTTGCGCACGGTCACCCCGGCCAGCTGGGCGATCGCGTCACTGATCTGGTCGGCGTGCTCGGCGTCGGAGGCGTTACAGGTGACGTCGACGACGATGCCGTCCGGCTTGGACTCGACCACGTCCAGGGCGGTCAGCGCACCGCCGGCGGACAGCACCGCCGCGGCCAGGTCGGCCGTCGCTCCCACGGTGGGCGGGGCCTGCACCCGCACGGTGATCGAATAGCCCGGACTGACGCTGGCCATCGTTGGCCCTCCAACTTCTGGTTTGTGGAAGCGACTTTCTGTATGGTGGATATTAGTGGATGATGTGCTGAAGTCAACGTAGGACCGGTCACGTTTGCCCGCATGGTGACCGTAAGATTCCGTATCTCGAAAGTGCCGCACCGGTGGTGGAGGAGAACACATGACCGCCCTGGCGAACGCCGACGTTCCGGACGGCCCCACCCCGGCCGGCAAACGCTCCTCCGGCGGCGTCCAGTCCATCGAACGGGCCTTCACGATCCTGGAGACGCTGGCCACCGGCGGTGGGGTGATGGGCCTGTCCGCGCTGGCGGCCGAGTCGGGCCTGCCGCTGCCGACGATTCACCGGCTGGTCCGCACGCTGGTCGACCTCGGCTACATCCGGCAGGAGCCGAACCGGCAGTACGCCCTGGGACCGCGGATCCTGCTGCTGGCCGAGAGCGCGTCCAGCATGCTGTCCAGCGTCGCCCGGCCGCACCTGACCCGGCTGGTCGACGAGCTCGGCGAGACGGCGAACCTGGCGTCGCTGGACGGCGACGAGATCGTCTACATCGCCCAGGTGCCCAGCCGGCACAGCATGCGGATGTTCACCGAGGTGGGCCGGCACGTGCTGCCGCACTGCACCGCGGTCGGCAAGGCGATCATGGCCAACATGCCGCCGACCCAGGTGCGGGACCTGTTGCGGCGGACCGGGATGCCCCGGCACACCGAACACACCATCACCGACCCGGACGCCTTCGCCGACCAGCTGGTGTGGTCAGCCGAGCACGGCTACGCGATGGACGACGGGGAGCAGGAGCTCGGGGTGCGGTGCGTCGCGGTGGCGGTGCCCGGCGGGCGCTCCCACCTGGCGGTGTCGGTGTCCGGGCCGGTCGGCCGGATGACGCCGGAGACGGTCCAGCGGGCGGTGCCGCTGCTCACCGCCGCCGGACAGGCGCTGGCCGCCGACCTGAGCTGACAGCGCCCCAACGCAGGCACCCCCGCGTGGCCCAGCCGGCCGGGCGACTGATGGGGTGGCACCCATGACGGCGCAGCGACCCGGCACGGTGTCCGCGGAGGACCACGACCGCACCGGCCTGGTGCTGGTCTGTGCGCTGGCCGCGATCGCCGGCGTGGGCATCGGCTTCGTCGGCGGCGCCTTCCGCTGGTTGCTGATCCGGGCCGACCGGCTGCGGCTGGACCTGCTGGACTGGGCGCACGAGACGGGTGGCCCGACCCCGCTGGTGCCGATCCTGGTCGTCGCCGCCGGCGCCGGCATCGCCCGCTACCTGGTCGTTCTCGTCCCGCTGGCCGGGGGCAGCGGGATCCAGCACGTGGAGGCGGTGTGGCGGAGACAGGCGCAGCCGCCACCGCTGCGGGTGCTGCCCGCCCGGTTCCTCGGCGGGCTGATCGCGATCGGGTCCGGGCTGGTGCTGGGCCGCGAGGGTCCGACCGTGCACATGGGCGCCACCCTCGGGGCCGAGGTCGGCCGGCGCGCCGGGGTCGGCCCGGACGACCGGCGCATCCTGCAGGCGGCCCTGGCCGGTGCGGGGCTGGCGGTCGCCTTCAACGCGCCGGTCGGCGGTGCGCTCTTCGTGCTCGAGGAGGTCACCAAGTCGGCCCGGCTGCGGCTCGTCCTGACCACCGCGATCGGCTGTGCGGTGGCGGTCGGTTGCTCGCGGGTGGTGCTCGGCGATCACCCGGACTTCGTCGTGGCCCCGCAGGAGCCCGCCGGACTGCCGATGATCGCGCTCTTCCTGATCTTCGGCTCGCTCACCGGCCTGCTCGGGGTCGGCTACAACAAGCTGGTCACGGGAACGCTGACGGTCACCGACCGGATTCGGCGGGTTCCGCCGGTGGTGACGGCGAGCCTGCTCGGCGCGCTGGTCGGGCTCGGCCTCTACGTCAGCCCGCTCAGCGTGGGCGGCGGCGACGACCTCACCCAACTGCTGCTCGGCGGCGGCGGTCTGCTGATCCCGGCGGTGCTCGGCTACTTCTTGATCCGGTTCGTCGCCGGGCCGCTGTCCTACGCCGCCGGCACCCCGGGCGGGCTGTTCGCGCCGCTGCTGGCCCTCGGCGCGTTGTGGGGCGTGCTGTTCCATGCGGCGGCCGCGCTGCTGCCCGGCGTCGGGACCTCGCCGATCCCGTTCGCCCTGGTGGGCATGGCCGCTTTCTTCGCCGCCACCGTCCGCGCGCCGTTCACCGGCATCGTGCTGATCATCGAGATGACCACGGTCGCCACCCTGACCGTGCCCATGCTGGCCGCCTGCTTCGCCGCCACCCTGACGGCCACCCTGCTGCGGAACCCGCCGATCTACGACAGCCTGCGGGACCGCATGCTGCGCGCCGGACGGCACGATTAACCGCCCGTTTACCGCCGCCGTTCGGCCCGGAAACCTCCCGGCAGGACAGTCCCCCTCGTTCATGTTCGCCGCCGGCCAGCGTCGGTCGCCCGGGTCGAGGGAGGAACTGGTCATGGGGTTTCGGCCGAAACTGGACGCCGACGGCAAGCCGCTGGAATCCGTCGACGAGATACCACCCTGGAAGCACCTGATCCCGCTCGGGTTGCAGCACGTGCTGGCCATGTACGCGGGCGCGGTCGCGGTGCCGCTGGTCGTCGGCGGCGCGCTGATCGCCGCCGGCAAGCTGAACCCGAACGACCTTGGCTACCTGGTCACCGCCGACCTGTTCGTCGCCGGCATCGCGACGCTGATCCAGTCGATCGGCTTCAAGTGGTTCGGCGTGCGGCTGCCGCTGATGCAGGGCTGCACGTTCGCGGCGGTGTCCCCGATGATCGTCATCGGCTCGCAGTACGGGGTCGGCGCCATCTACGGATCGGTGATCGCCTGCGGGCTGTTCATGATGCTGCTGGCGCCGGTGTTCGCCAAGCTCGTCCGGTTCTTCCCGCCGCTGGTCACCGGCACCGTCATCCTGATCATCGGCCTGTCGCTGATGGGGGTGGCGGCCAACTGGGTCGGCGGCGGCACGGTGAGCGACGACGGCGTCCCGATGCAGAACGTGGCGATGGCCGCCGGCACCCTGATCTTCATCGTGCTCATCGAGCGGTTCGCGCCGCCGGTGCTGGCCCGGATCTCGGTGCTGCTCGGCATCGTCATCGGCACGATCGTCGCGATCCCGCTGGGCATGGTGCACTGGGACAAGGTCGGCTCGACCGACTGGGTGGGCGTGACCACACCGTTCTACTTCGGCGTCCCGACCTTCCAGATCGCCGCCATCGTCTCGATGTGCATCGTCGCGCTGGTGATCATGACCGAGACCACCGGCGACATCCTGGCCATCGGCGAGATCGTCGACGTCAAGATCGACAGCCGCCGGCTGGGCGACGGGCTGCGCGCGGACGGGCTGTCCACCGTGCTGGGCGGCGTGTTCAACACGTTCCCCTACACCGCCTTCGCCCAGAACGTCGGCCTGGTGTCGATCACCGGGGTGCGCAGCCGGTACGTGGCCACGTTCGCCGGCGCGGTGCTGATCCTGCTCGGGCTGACCCCGAAGATGGGCGCGATCGTCGAAGGCATCCCGCAGCCGGTGCTCGGCGGCGCCGGCATCGCGCTGTTCGGCATGGTGGCGGCCAGCGGCGTGCGGACGCTGTCGACCGTGAAGTTCAACAACAAGAACATCCTGGTCGTCGCCATCTCGCTGGGCGTGGCGATGATCCCGATCGTCCGCGACTCGTTCTACGACGGCTTCCCGAACTGGTTCCAGACGATCTTCCACTCCGGCATCTCGGCCGGCGCGATCGTCGCGATCGCACTGAACCTGTTGCTCAACTCGGACACCGTCCGGGCCCGGGCGCAGGCGGCGGCCGATCCGCACGGCGCCGCCGGGTACGACGCGGTCCGCGAGGTGACCGCGGTCGACCCGGCCGCGCTGACCGCCGAACTCGCGGAGGCCGACGCCGCCGAGGCGGAGGAGGCGAAACAATAGGTCCGGTCGGCGAGGGGAGAGGTCGGTGAGCGGTCGGGTGCGGGTGGTCGGTGCGCCGGTCGACGGCGCCGGCGACGTGCTGACCGCGGCCGCGCTGAGGCTCGTCGCCGATCTGCACGAGAAGTTCGCCCTCCGGCTGGAGCATCTGCTGGCCGAACGGCAACGCCGCCAGGACATGGTGGCCGTCGGCGAGACCCTGGACGTCCTGCCCGAGACCGCCGACGTCCGGGCCGCCGGCTGGCGGGTCTGCGCCGGGCCCGACGACCGGCCGGACGGGCCACTCATCGACCTGTCCGGTCGGGTGTCGCCGACCTGGCCGAACCTGCTCACCGCCCTGCGCGACGAGGGCGTCCTGGAGCCACGCGGCTTCCACCTGACCGAGAAACATCTGGTGGTCGACGGTCGTCCGGCGGTGGCCACCCTGGTGGACACCGGCCTGTTCCTGGTCCGTCACGAGCGGTCGGCGCTCTCCCTGCCGCTGCTGGAATCGCATCTGGAGGCGCGGCTCTGGGCCGATGTACTGGCGTTCGTCGAGGAGGCGCTCGGCCGGCCGCCGGGCTCGATCACGGTCTCCGTCCCGGTCCAGACCGTCTGGGCGGCCTTCGAGATGGACGAACTGCTGTACGAGCTACGGGACCGCGCGGTGGGCCTGACCCCCGACCGGGACGCCTACCTGTTCTCGCTGGCCAAGACGTTCCGCGGGGCCGGTCCCGAGTACGTGCTGCCCGAACGCCGGCTGCTCGACGACTCGGCGCCGTTCCTGCACGCCTACACCGACCTGGTGGCCGCGACCGCGCACCGGCGCGGGCTCGGCGCCCCCGGCGTCGAATCGACCGTGACCGGCAAGGACCTGCTGAACATCCGGTCCGTGCCGCCGACGATCACACTCGAGGGTCTCCGATCGACCGTCGAGGACGCGCTGGAATACCTGGTCAACTGGCTGGCCGGCACCGGTCCGGTGACGGCCGGCGGCGAACCGGTCACATTGGCGACCGCCGAGCTCCGCCGCTCGCAGTTGTGGCAGTGGCGCCGCAACCGGGCGTCGCTGGTGGGCGGGCGGCGGATCACCGGCTACCTGGTGGTGACCGAGTTGGACGAGGCCACCGAGCGGCTCGCCGACACCTGGGCCGACCGGCCGGGCGGCCGGGAACTGCTGGCCGGGGCGCGAAACCTGCTCTACGACGCGGTGACCGCGCTGCGCTTCACCGATTTCATCTCCGTCCCGGCCTACGAATTGATGCCGTGACATGATGCTGCTCGCTTCGGATCACCGCCCCGGGAGGCACTGGTGCACCTGACCCCCGCCGACACCGAGAAGCTGCTGCTGGCCGTCGCCGGCATGGTCGCCCGGGACCGGCTCGCCCGCGGCGTCAAGCTCAACTACCCGGAAACCGTTGCCCTGCTGACCACCTGGGTGATCGAACGGGCCCGGGACGGCCGGTCCGTCGAGGAGTTGATGGTCGCCGGCCGCGAGGTGCTCACCCGGGAGCAGGTGATGGACGGGGTCGCCGACATGCTGCCCGACGTGCAGGTCGAGGCCACCTTCCCGGACGGCCGCAAGCTCGTCACCATCCACGACCCGATCGCCTAGGAGCTCACATGGCCGGAGGAACGACCAGCGGTCCGGGCGCGATCCGGACCGCGGACGGTTTCATCGAGTTGAACGCCGACCGCACCGACGCGGAGCGCATCGAACTGGTCATCCTGAACACCGGCGACCGGCCGGTGCAGATCGGTTCGCACATCCACCTGCCCGACGTCAACACCGCGCTGTCCTTCGACCGGGCCGCGGCGCAGGGGTTCCGGCTGGACATCCCGTCCGGCACCTCCCGCCGGTTCGAACCCGGTGCGTCCCGGACGGTCTCGGCGGTCGCGTTCCGGGGCGAGCGGCGGGTGCCGGGCATCCAGATCAAAGCCGCGTCGGATCAGGAGAAGTAGATGGTTCAGATCTCCCGGGCGGACTACGCCGCCCTGTACGGGCCGACCGTCGGCGACCAGGTGCGGCTCGGCGACACCGACCTGTGGATCGAGATCGAGCGGGACTACACCGCCGGCGGCGAGGAGGCGGTGTTCGGCGGCGGCAAGTCGATCCGCGAGTCGATGGCCCAGGGGTCGACCACCCGGGCGCAGGGCGCGCCGGACAGCGTCATCACCAACGCGATCGTGCTCGACCACTGGGGCGTCGTCCGCGCCGACGTCGGCATCCGGGACGGCCGGATCGTCGCGCTGGGGCGGGCCGGCAACCCGGACATCGCCGACGGGGTGCACCCGGACCTGCGGATCGGGCCGTCCACCGACATCGTCTCCGGCGAGGGCAAGATCCTCACCGCGGGCGGCATCGACACCCACGTGCACCTGATCTCGCCGTCGCAGATCGTCGAGGCGCTGGCGACCGGGCTGACGACGTTGGGCGGCGGCGGCACCGGGCCGTCCGAGGGCACCAAGGCGACGACCGTGACGCCCGGCGCCTGGCACCTGGAGACCATTCACCGGTCGATCGACCCGTACCCGATCAACCTGTTGCTGCTCGGCAAGGGCAACACGGTGTCGATGGACGGGCTGCGTGAGCAGGCGCTGGCGGGGGCCGGCGGGTACAAGGTGCACGAGGACTGGGGGTCCACCCCGGCCGCCATCGATGCCGCCCTGCGGGCGGCCGACGAATGGGGGCTGCAGGTCGCGCTGCACTCCGACTCGCTGAACGAGGCCGGCTACGTGGCGTCGACCATCGCGGCGATCGGCGGCCGGTCGATCAGCGCGTTCCACGTGGAGGGGGCGGGCGGCGGGCACGCCCCGGACATCCTGACGCTGGCCGGCCTGCCGAACGTGATCCCCGGGTCGACCAACCCGACGCTGCCGCACACGGTGAACACCGTCGCCGAGCATCTGGACATGCTGATGGTGTGCCACCACCTCAACCCGGCCGTGCCGGAGGATCTGGCCTTCGCCGAGTCCCGGATCCGGGCGACGACCATCGCGGCCGAGGACATCCTGCACGACATGGGCGCGGTGTCGCTGACCTCGTCGGACGCGCAGGCGATGGGCCGGATCGGTGAGGTGATCTGCCGGACCTGGCAGGTCGCGCACGTGATGAAGAACCGGCGCGGCGGATCGATCATCGGAGCCGGCGGGCTGCCCGCCGACAACTTCCGGGCTCGCCGGTACGTCGCCAAGTACACGATCAACCCGGCGATCACCCACGGCATCGACCACGAGGTCGGGTCGGTCGAGCCGGGCAAGCTGGCCGACCTGGTGCTCTGGGAGCCGAAGTTCTTCGGCATCCGCCCGGCCGCGGTGATCAAAGGCGGCGGCCTGGTCTGGGGGGCGTTGGGCGACCCGAACGCCTCCATCCCGACGCCGCAGCCGGTACTGATGCGGCCGGCGCTGACCGACGCGATCGGGCCCCAGCTGTCGCTGTCGTTCGTGTCGCCGTTCGCGCTGGACGACGGCCTGGCCGGCCGGCTCGGCCTGCGGCGGTCGCTGTCGGCGGTGAAACCGACCCGGGACGTGGGGAAGGCGCAGATGATCAACAACGACACCCTGCCGGACATCGTCATCAAGCCGGACACGTTCGAGATCTCCATCGACGGCGAGGTGGTCGTGCCCGCCCCCGCCGAGCGACTCCCGCTGGCCCAGCTGTACTCGCTGTTCTAGACCGGTGGTGGGCCGCGGCGACAGCTCGGAGGTGTTGCTGATGCTGCTGGCCGACGCCCGCCTGCCGACCGGCGCGCACACCCAGTCGGCCGGCCTGGAACCGGCGATGCGGCAGGGCCTTTCGCTCGGCCAGGTGCCCGACTACGTTCGCACCCGGCTGCGCACGGTCGTCGCGGTGGAGGCCGGTGCGGCGGTGGTGGCCCGGCACGTGGTCGGTGCCGCGGCCGACCCCGTTCGCGCCCTGCGGTCCGTGGACGACGCCTGGCGCGCCCGCACCATGAGCTCCGCCCTGCGGGAGAACGCCGAGGTCCTCGGCCGCGGATACGTCCGGCTCGTCGCCGGGTTGTGGCCGGACGCGCCGGCAGCCGCGGCACTGCTGGCGGTCCGCCGGCCCACCCGGGCCGTCGCGATCGGGGTCGCCGGCGCGTTGGCCGGGCTGGGCGCCGCCCAGGTGGCCCGGCTGATCGGCTACGACGACGCCCAGACCGTCGCCGCTGCCGCGCTCAAGCTCGACCCGCTCGATCCGCTGGTCGCCACCGGCTGGGTGGTCCGGGTCGCCGACGACATCGAACGGATGGTCGCCGCGGTGTCGCCGCTGACCGCCGTCGACCAGATCCCCGCCGTCGCCGCGCCGCTGATCGAGCAGTGGGCCCAGGTTCATGCCGCCACGACGCAAAGGTTGTTCCGGGCCTGACCGATGCCCGAGTTCCGGTCAGAACTTCAGGAGAGCGAGCCCGGGTGCGTCCTTGAAACCTTCGTCCCGGGTCAGCAGCGGTGATGCCAGGCTGATGGCGGTCGCGGCAACCCACTGATCGTCACCGTGATGCTTGGAATCGTGGAGCGGGTGCGGCGTGGGCCGGCGCAATCGGCAAGCGACGCGTAGCAGGACCCACGCATCAACCACGGCCTCATCGACCGGGATCGTGGGCGTCGCATCCAACTGGCGCCGGACCCGTTGCTTCCGGTCGGATGACCAGGATGACAGTTCGAGCCCGTACAGGACTTCGGCGCGGGTCTGCTGGGCGATCACGACTTCGAGGCCGATCATGGCCTTCCGCCAGGAGCGTGCATCGGCGTGCTGCTTCGAAGCGCTGTACAAGTGCGTCCAGATGTTCGTGTCCAGGACGACCAGATCGGCGGTCATCCGTGCAGAATGGCCAGGAACTCGTCCACGTCCTCGGCGGTCACGCCTTCGACGCCACGCGGATCCGGGCCGGGTTTTCTCAGTTCGGCGGCCAACGAGCCGCGATTTTCCCGGTCGATCCAGGACCGAGGAGTCGCGCGAGCCTCAATGATCGCGCGTCGCACCGCCCTCAACCCGCCGTCCGATCCGCGGGCGGCCAAGCCCGACGCCACTGCTCTCTTGCCGATCAGATCGTTGGCGGCGTCGACGTTCTGGACCTCTTCCAGACCGATGGTGTTTCCGACGTCATCGCGGATCGCAAAACGCCGGGTTTCGAGATTGACGGAGTAGAGCAGGCCGGTCACGGCGATCGGCTGGTCCGATTTCGCGGCATTCGCCACGGCCTGCCAAGGTTGCCGGGAAGTGATGCTCGGAACGATCTCCGTACGCCATCCCTGAACGGCCTGGATCGTCACGCCGAATGCCGCCCGGTCGAATGCCTCCACAACCTGGATCGCGCTCTCAGCAATCAGCGGTGTGATCCAGGAAGGGCAGATCTGCTCCGGGATGGACTGCATGATCTCGCGAAACTTCGAATAGCACTCGTCCTCGACCAGGCTGAATTCCGGCGCGGGAAGTGTGTTCAAGTCGCCGAAACCGACCTCCAGGCGGGTGCTCCCGGAGCGGACTGCGACCAGCCGGAGTTCGGCCACCCGCGCCGCCGGATCGGCCGTTCGTCCCGGCCCGGCCTGACTGATGACGAGCCGGCTGATCCTCGTGTTCAGTTCCTGAAGGGCGTCGCACAGTCGATGCAGGTCGGAGAAGCGGATCTCCCCCGGTGCGACCCCGGGCTTCAAGTCGAGCCGGATCTCGAAGTTGTGATGGTCCACGTGCGTCACCTCACTCATCTGCAGACTATCCGCAGGCACCGACGGTGCGCCCGGCCCGGCCGGGACGGCGACGGTTAGGCTGACTCGTGCCCGCAGCCACCACCCGAACCACCCTCCGGCTCGGCGTCGCCGGACCGGTCGGTACGGGAAAGTCGTCCATCATCGCGCTGATCTGTCGCGAGCTGTCCGATCAACTTCAGCTCGGCGTGATCACCAACGACATCTACACCGACGAGGACGCCCGGTTCCTGCGGTCGGCCGGGGTGCTCGATCCGGAGCGGATCCGGGCGGTGGAGACCGGGGCGTGCCCGCACACCGCGATCCGCGACGACGTCACCGCCAACCTGCTCGCCGTGGAGGATCTGGAGGCCGACTTCGCGCCGCTGGACGTGGTTCTCGTGGAATCCGGCGGGGACAACCTGACCGCCACCTTCTCCCCGGCGCTGGTCGACGCGCAGTTGTTCGTGCTCGATGTGGCCGGCGGCGGCGACGTGGCCCGCAAGGGCGGGCCGGGCATCGGCCGCGCCGACCTGCTGGTGATCAACAAGACCGACCTGGGCCCCTACGTCGGCGTCGACGTGCCGCGGATGGTCGCCGACGGGCAGGCCGCCAGGGAGGGCCGGCCGGTGATCGGCCTGTCCCGCACCGACCGGGCGTCGATCGAGCAGCTGACCGGCTGGGTGCGATACATGCTGCGGGCCTTCCGGTCCGGCGACCACGTCGCCGTCGACCCGGGCCCGATGGCCCCGCACTTCCACGCCGAGGACGCCACCTGGCACACCCACGACGAAGCCGAGCCCCCGCATTCGTGACGAGGATCGCGGTCGACCCGGCCCCCGGCCGGGCCCGGGTGACCCACACCCCCGGTCCGGTGGCCGCCCGGGTGCAGCGGGTCGACGAGCGCGGGGCCCGGGTCGCGCTGGTCGCCACCACCGCGCTGCTGCTGGGCGGCGACCGGGTCGAACTCGACGTGTCGGTCGGCCCCGGCGGCTGGCTGGACGTCGTGGAGACCGCCGGCACCGTCGCCTACGAGGCGCAGGAGGTCCCCTCCGGCTGGACGGTCCGGGCCCGGGTCGCCGCGGGAGCCCGGCTGACCTGGAGCGGGGAACCGTTCGTCATCGCCGAGGGGGCCGACGTGCACCGCGTCACGACCGTCGATCTCGACGACGGCGCCGCCGCGTGCCTGCGGGAGACGCTGGTGTTAGGGCGGGCCGGCGAGAACGGCGGCGCCCTGCTCGCGACCACCCGAGTACGCCTGGGCGGGAGCGAGTTGCTCGTCGAGGATCTCGACCTGCCCGATGCCACCGCCCGCCGGACGGCCGGTGTCCTCGGCCCGCACCGGGTGCTGGACGCCGTGCTGCTGCTCGGCGTGCCGGCGCCGCCGACCCCCGTGCTCCCGGCCGGTACCAGATACGACCTCGCCGGCCCCGGCACCGTGGCCAGGACGCTGACCGGCGACACCGACCGCTCCGCCCTGGACGGGGTCTGGCACGGCTGGGTGCGACACCTCCGGAGCGACCCCGGTCAGGGCCAACGGCGCAGCTGACCGTCCAGGTAGCGGCCGGCCCGGCGGGCCCCGCCGCGATCGTCGAGTGTCGCGCGGAGCCGGTCCAGCGCGGCCCGCAGGGCGGCCCGGTCGGGCCGCCACCCCCGCCGCTCGCACTCGGCCAGCCAGTCCACCGGCGTCCGGTGGCCGCGGCTCCCGTTGCACCGCGAGCAGGCGGCGACCTCGTTCTCCAGCCAGGACGGGCCGCCCTTGACCCGTGGCACCAGGTGATCGGTGGTCGGCCGGATCAGCTCGGTGAAGTTCCGCCCGCACCACAGGCAGTGGTTCCCGTCCCGGGCCAGGATCACGGCCAACCGGCCCGCCCGACCGAGCTGGGCGCGCCGGCCGGGATCGTCCACGCCGCCCATCCTGCCGCCCGCCCGGTCGGCCGATGCGCCACGGCGGGGCAGAATGACCCGGTGACCAGCACACCCGCCACCCCAGCACGCACCGCCGGCCGGCGGCGGGACGCCCCGGCGATGGTGGTCACCGACCTGGACGGCACCCTGCTCGACGAGTCCGGCACCAGGATCAGCGAACGCAACATGGATGCGCTGAACCGGGCGGCCGCGGCCGGGGCGCATGTGGTGGTGGCCACCGGCCGGCCGATCTGGTGGCTCGGCCCGGTGATCGAGGCGGGATTCACCGGGATCGCCGTGTGCATGAACGGCGCGGTGGTCTACGACGTGGCGGCCGGGGAGATCATCGCCGCGTCACCGCTGACCGCGGACACCATGCAGGACTTCGTCACCGGCCTGGAGCGGGAGACGGACACGTTCGCGCTGGCGGTCGAGCGGCTGGGCATCACCCTGCAGGCGTGCATCGCCGAGCACGACTACGACCATCCCTGGGCGTTCGGCTACTTCCAGCGGGCCGACCGCGCCGAACTGCTGGCCCAGCCGGCGGCCAAGTTGCTGGTCCGCGGCCAGGCCGACTCCCGGTCGCTGGCGCTGGCCGCCCGCTCCGTCGGCGCCGAGGAGGTCTCGATCACCTACTCCACCGACGACGGGCTGATCGAGGTGTCCGCCGCCGGCGTGAACAAGGGCACCGCGCTGGCCGAACTGGCCGGCCGGTGGAGCATCGACCGCAAGGACGTCATCGCCTTCGGCGACATGCCCAACGACCTGGAGATGTTGCACTGGGCCGGCTTCAGCGTCGGCATGGGCAACGCCCACCCGGACGTGCACGCCATCGTCAGCGAGGTCGGCGCCCAGCACCACGAGGACGCGGTGGCGCAGATCCTGGAACGCTGGTTCTGATCAGTCCGGCCCGATCGAGCTGATGTCCGGCGGCACGTCGACGGCGTACCGGCGCAGGTCGTCCAGCGCGACGATCTGCAGGGCGCTCTCGTGGGTGGCCGCCAGCACCACCGGCGCGGCCGCCCCGGCGTCCAGGGCCTGCCGCCAGCGGGCGGCGACGACGCACCACCGGTCGCCCGGGGTCAGCCCGGGAAACGAGTACTCCGGACGCGGGGTGCGCAGGTCGTTGCCCACCGCCTGCTGGTGATCGAGGAACTCCGACGTGACGACCGCGCACACCACGTGCCGGCCGAGGTCCTCGGGTCCGGTGGCGCACCGGCCGTCCCGGTAGAAGCCGGTGACCGGGTCGATGCCGCACGGTTCGAGGTCGCCGCCGAGCACGTTCCGGTCGGTCACCGGCTCGCCTTCGCGGTGTCGCCGGCGGCGTCGATCACCCGGTCACCCGGATGCAGCAGGGCGATCAGGAAGCAGGCGGCAAAGGCGATGGCCATGCCGTAGAGCACCGCCTGGGTCGCGACCGCGAAGTCGGTGGAGACGGATTCGGTGATCTTCTGCACCATGGCCGGCGGTGCGCCGGACGCGACGTCGCCGCCGCCGGAACTGCCGCCGGTGCTGTTCGCGGCCTGCGCGGCGATGCCGGCGGCCCGGTCGGCGGGCACGCCCGCGGCGATCAGCGAGTCGGTGAACCGGTTGGTGAACACGTGGCCCAGCAGGGTGCCGAGCACGGCCAGGCCGAGCGCCGAGCCGTAGTTCCGGACGGTCTGGGTGATGCCGGTGACCTCGCCGTAGGAGGCGTTGATGGCGCGGTTGGTGGCGTCCGTGCTGGCCGGACCGAGGACCAGGCCCATGCCGGCCCCGGCGATGACGATCGCCCACCACTGGTCGCCCAGGCTCAGCTCGGTGGCCCGCATCGCCCACAGCACGAAACCGGCGGTTCCCAGCACGCTGCCGATCAGCATGGCCGGCTTGGCCCCGCGGGTGTCCAGGATGCGGCCGCCGATCTGGGCGGCCGGGGCGAAGCCGGCGAACACCATGAGCAGGTACAGGCCCGCGTTGTTCGCGTCGTACCCGAGCGCCACCTGGGCGTAGACGGAGGCGAAGAAGAACACCGGGATGAACGCCACCATGCAGAAGAACAGCACCCCATTGTCCACCGCGAACGCCCGGCCGCGGAAGATCCGGACCTTGATCAGCGGGTGCTCGGTGCGCGCCTCGACGAGTACGAAGACGACCAGCACCAGCAGACCGCCGACGATGCACGCCCAGGTCCACGGGCTGTCCCAGCCCCAACTGCGGGCCTGCTCGAAGCCGAGCACGGACAACGCCATGCCGGTGGCCACCAGCAGCGCGCCGAACCAGTCGATCGGTTCCCGGCGCGGCCGCGAGTGGATGCCGGCGACGACCGTCAGCACGACCGCGACCACCGCGATCGGCAGGTTGATCCAGAAGATCGCCCGCCACGTCCACTGGGTGAGGAAGCCGCCGGCGATCGGCCCGACCGCGGTCAGCCCGCCGCTGACGCCGAAGAAGATGGCCAGCGCCTTGCCCCGCTCGCCGACCGGGAACGCGGAGACGACCACGGCCAGCGCGGCGGGGATCATCAACGCCGCGGACAGCCCCTGGGTGACCCGGAAGACGATCATCCAGGTCTCCGCGAACGACGTCGCCGGGGTGGCGCCACACAGCGCGGACGACACCGCGAACCCGATGATGCCGATCAGCACGACGACCCGGGATCCGAGCACGTCGGCGATCCGGCCGCCCAGCGCGAAACCGGCGGCCAGCGCCAGGATGTAGGCGTTGATCATCCAGGTGACCCCGCTGGCGGTCAGCGACAACTCGCTCTGCACGCTGGGCGCGGCGATCGCCACGATCGTCTGGTCGATGAACGTCATCGCGACGGCGAACATCATCGCGGTCAGCGCCAGCCACTTGGACTTGGCGATGGTGCCGGGGACGCCGGATGCGGGACTGCTCGTCGCCTCGCTCATCGGGTGCTCCTGTCTGGACGACCCGTCGACGGCCGTCCGGAGGATCATCGCAGCGGATGCCCCCCTCCTCGTGCGACGCGCCCCGAGTGATTACGGTCGGCACATGAACGGCCACCGATTGTCGATCGTGTCCCTGCTGGTGCCGACGTTGATCCTGGTCTTCGTCGTGGCGTTCGCGCCGGTGTCCCGGGCGCACGGGACGTCCGTGAGTTCGGCCGCCGCCACGGTTGCGCCCGGGCGGTTCAGCATCGCGGTCATTCCCGATACACAGCAGGAGGTCTTCGGAAATGACCAGCGATTGGCCAATCGGACGCAATGGTTGGTCGACAATCGTTCGGCGCTGAATCTGGCGTTCGTGCTGCACACCGGCGACATGATGAATTGGGACACCGAGGACCATGGACAGTACGCACTGGCCCGAACAGCGATGCAGAAGCTGACCGACGCCGGGATTGCCTGGATCCCGGCGATCGGCAACCACGACACGGCCGCCGTCTGTCCCGGCGGCTCCGCCTGCCCGGGTCAGTCGGCGCACGACAATCTCCGCAATACCGGCACGTTCAACCAGTACTTCCCGCTGTCGACCTTCCGGACGGTGGGCGGCAGCTACGCGGCCGGCAAGGTGGACAACACCTGGAACACCTTCACCGCCGGCGGCGAGGACTGGATGGTGCTCAACCTGGAATTGTGGCCCCGGCCGCCGGTGCTGACCTGGGCCCGCGACGTCGTCGCGGGCCACCCGCACCACAACGTCATCATCGTCACCCATTCCTACCTGGACGGCGGCGGTGGTATCGAACAGTCCAACGGCGGCTACGGGGATACCAGTCCGCAATTCATGTACGACAACCTCGTCGCCCCGTTCGCCAACGTGAAGCTGGTCTTCTCCGGGCACGTCGGCATCGCCGGGAACCGGACCGACACCCGAGCGGACGGAAGCAGGGTGGTCTCGATCCTGGGCACGTTCCATTCGACGACCACCAATCCGACCCAGATCATGACGGTCGACACCGCGGCCGGGACCGTCAGCACCCGCTTCTACGCACCTTGGGACGGCGCCACCTGGCCGGAGTACGCGCTGACCGTGCGCGGAATGCGCTGGGCCTCCGGGCTGGATCCGGCGGCCCCGACCATCGCGCTGCGGGCGAGGGCGAACAACGCGATCGTCACCGCCGAGTCGGGCGGCACCCAACCGCTGATCGCCAACCGATCGGCAGTCGGCGCCTGGGAGCGGTTCGCCTGGCAGGATCTGGGCAACGGGCGGATCGCGGTCAGGGCTCTGGTCAACCAGCAGTTCGTCACTGCGGAGGCCGCCGGCGGCCAGCCCCTGATCGCCAACCGGCGACTGTTGGGGGCGTGGGAGACCTACGATCTGGTCAACAACCCGGACGGCACGATCAGCCTGCGCGCGCTGGCGAACGGGCGGTACGTCACCGCCGAGGCGGGTGGGAGCCAGCCGCTGGTGGCCAACCGGACGGCGGTCGGTCAGTGGGAGAAGTTCCAGCTCATCCGGTTGTGATCGGCTCATTCGGCGGCGCAGCGACCGCCCGGGGGGAGAATCGTCGGTATGGCCAGGTACGGCTCGATGTACGGGCCCGACATCACGTTCACCGGCGTGCCGCGTTGCGACCTGGCCGACCCGGCGAGCTACGCCGACGCGGTCGCGGTGATCGTCGGCGCGCCCTACGACTCCGGCACGTCCTACCGGTCCGGTGCCCGAATGGGGCCGATGGCCCTGCGCAGCTGCGACTACTCCGAACACACCGGCTCCCGGCCGCACCTGTCGCTGCGGGTGGATCCGCTGCTCGACCTTGGCGTGGTCGACGCCGGCGACGTCGAGATGGCGCCGACCGAGACCGAGCGGTCGCTGGCCGCGCTGCAGGACGCCGTCCGCACCCTGGTCCGGGCGGGCAAGATCCCGGTGGTGCTCGGCGGCGACCACACCGTCGCCCAACCCGACATCACCGCGCTCGCCGAGCATTTCGGGTACGGGCGGATCTCGGTGATTCATTTCGACGCGCACGCGGACACCGGCAACATCCAGTTCGGCTCGCTGTACGGGCACGGGCTGCCGATGCGCCGGGTGATCGAGAGCGGCGCGGTGCGCGGGGAGCGGTTCCTGCAGATCGGCCTGCGCGGTTACTGGCCCGAGCCGCCGGAGCTGCGGTGGATGGCCGAGCAGGGGATGCGCTGCTACGAGATGGCCGAGATCGGCCGCCGCGGCCTGGCCGAGGTGCTGACCGAGGCGATGGCGATCGCCGTCGACGACACCGACGGGGTGTACCTGTCGGTCGACATCGACGTCTGCGACCCGGCCGCCGCCCCCGGGACGGGCACCCCGGAGCCGGGTGGTCTGTCCGCCCGGGAGCTGCTGGACGCGGTGCGCCGGATCGGCCGGGAGGTGCCGCTGGCCGGCGTCGAGGTGGTGGAGGTCGCACCCCCGTACGACCACGCGGACATCACCGCGATGCTGGGCAATCGGGTGGTGCTCGAGACGCTGTCCGGGATCGCCCGCCGCCGCGCGGATGCCGCGGCCGGCATCCGGTGGGACGAGGCGACCCCGATGATGGCCGGGCGGGTCCCGGAGCCGACCACCGGCTCCGCCGAGGCGGCGGCCGACCAGGAACGATCGCTGTGACCGTCAGCGGCGGCCGATCCGGGCCGGCACCGGCCCGCCGGCGGTCAACGTGAACGGCAGCGCGATCGGGAAATCAGGCTCCGGCGACTCGATCCGGGCCCGGCCGATCACCGCGGCGATGCCCAACGTCGCCTCCAGCATCGCGAAGTGGTCACCGAGGCACGAGCGCGGGCCGGCGCCGAACGGCAGGTACCGCCAACGGTCGTCGCCGATCAACCGGTCGGCGAAGCGGTCGGGATCGAACCGTTCCGGGTCGGGCCACCACGCCGGGTCGTGGTGCATCGCGTAGCTGCCGACGATCACCTGGGTGCCAGCCGGGATCAGCCGCCCGTGCACCACCGCGTCTCGCATCGCCGACCGCACGATCACCGGGGCCGGCGGGCAGATCCGCAGCGCCTCGTGGATCACCCGGGTGGTGAGCGGCAGCGCGGGCAGGTCGTCGACGCCCGGTGGCCGGCCGCCGAGGGCCGCCACCTCCGCGGCGACCCGGTCCTGCAGGGCCGGATCGCGACCGAGCGCCCACAGGCTGTAGGCCAGCGTGGTCGACGTGGTGTCGTGCCCCGCGACCAGGAAGACGAACAACTCGTCCCGGACCTGGTCGTGCGTCAGCGGCCGGCCGGTGGCCGGGTCGGCCGACCGCAGCAGCAGGTGGATCAGTTCCGCGTCGCCGTCCGGGTCGATCCGGGCGTCGTCGATGGCCTCGTCGATCAGCGAACGGACCGCGGCCAGCGACGCCCGCATGCGATGCCGCGCCGGGGTCGGCAACCACCCCGGCGCCCGCACCGGCCGCCCCGACCGGGCGGTGATCCAGCGCAGCAGCACGCGCAGGTGCGGCCCGAGGAATTCGGCCTGCTCGCCCAGGTCCAGGCCGAAGACCGACCGTCCGAGCACCCGCAGGGTCAGCCGCCGGGTCTGCTCGTCCAGGTCGACCGTGCCGCGGTCGATCCACTCCTCGGTCAGGGCGCCGGCCGCCGCGGCCATGTGGCCGGCAAAGCCGGCGACGTGGCGCGGGGTGAACAGCGGCTGCAGCAGTCGCCGGCGGCCGAGCCACGGGTCGTGCGGCAGGTTGAACACGTTGCGGCCGAACGCCTGGGTCTGCCGGTGCATGATGTGCTGCTTGTCGAACGCGCCGTCGGACCGGCCGAGGACGTCGCGGGCGCCTTGCGGTGAGGTGATCACCGCGTAGCGCGGGATCAGCCACCGCGGCCGGAAGGTCAGCAGCGCCACCGGACCGGCTGCCCGCGCGACGTCACCGGGTCCGGTGTGGAAGACCCGGAGTGCGGCCAGCTTCTCGCGAACCCGAAAGGGTGCCTCCGGCGCCATCGGCGCGTTGATCCGGTTCGCGGTGGTGGTCACCCGATCAATCGTGACACCGGCGACCAAACCGACAAATCGAATTTTCGGCCGGTCCGGCTACCGCCCGGCGAACAGGCTCAGCGCGTAGCCGACCACGGCCGCGTTGTAGAAGAAGCTGATGACCGAGTGCACCAGCACGTGCCAGCGCATCCGGGCGGTGGTGACCTGCACGTCGGACACCGAGAACGCGGTGCCGATGGTGACCGCGAAGTAGACGAAGTCGACGGCGGACGGCCGTGCCGTGTCCGGGAACACCAGTCCGGGGCCGCGCCGGTCCATCGCGGCGTAGCGGCGGGCGTAGCCGGCCTGCAGCAACATCCACGACATGATCATGGCCAGCACGCCCAGGAAGGCCAGCACCTCCTCGTGGTGATGGCTGTCGTCGTTCACCGCGATGTCGACGGCCGCCGCCAACCCCATCAGGCTGGCCAGCAGGGCGAACGGGAAGTTGAACCGGAACCGGTCGTCGCTCGGCCGGTCGGCGACCGGCACCGGATTGCGCCGGGAGCGGCGCAGCACGACGACGCCGACCCCGATGTACAGCGCGGCGAGCAGGTCCCAGATGCTCAGGAGCAGGAGTTCCTCGTCCTCGGTGAGCAGGAAGCCGACGCCGGCGACGATGATCGCGATCTCCATCGCCCGGACGACGATCGCGGCGAGCAGCGCGCGCCACCGCCGGCGCGCGGTCGGGACGGTGGTCGCCCCGCGCCCACGGTGCCACACCGCGGCGCGCGCGTCAGAGGTACTGGCCGGAGCCCGGTCCCGGCGCCGACGGGCCGTCCGCGCCGGAGTGCCCGGGCGGCAGTCCCCGCCGCATCTGCTCCAGTTGCGCCCGCGCCGCCATCTGCTGGGCGACCAGCGCCGCCTGCAGTCCGTGGAACACGCCCTCCAGCCAGCCGACCAGCTGGGCCTGGGCGATCCGCAGTTCGCCCTCGGACGGGATGCTGTCCTCGGTGAACGGCAACGACAGCCGCTCCAGCTCCTCCCGCAGGTCCGGGGTCAGCCCGGTCTCCAGCTCCTTGATCGACTTCTGGTGCACCTGCATCAGCCGGGCCCGGCTGGCCTCGTCCAGCGGAGCCGCGCGGACCTCCTCCAGCAGTTGCTTGATCATCGTGCCGATCCGCATCACCTTGGCCGGCTCGCCGATCGCGTCGGCCGGGTCGACCGGACCGTCCGCCTCATCGGCGCCCCCGTCGGCGTCGGCGGGTCGTCCGTCCCCGCCGGGCACGTCGGCGTAGCCCACCGGCTGGCCGTCCGGGCCGATCACCACGACCCGCTGACCCGATTGTTCGCTCATCGATCTTCTCCTTCCGCTCATCACCATCAGTTCCCCGGCCCACTGGATCCAGCGCCGGGCCCGGTGGGCACGCGCAGCAGGATCTTGCCGACGTGGCCGCCGTCGAGCACCCGCCGGTGCGCCCGGGTGGCCTCCGGCAGGTCGACCACTTCGTCGATGACCGGCCGGATCGTCCCGTCGTCCAGCAGCGGCCAGAGTTCGGTCCGGACCTGCTCGACGACCTCGGACTTGGATCCGGGCCCGTCGACCGGCCGCGATCGCAACGTCGTCCCGATGATGCCGCCCCGCTTGCGCATCAGCGCGCCGATGTCCAGCTCGGCCCTGGTCCCGCCCTGCATCCCGATGATCACCAGCCGGCCGCCGTCAGCCAGCGCGGAGACGTTGCGGGACAGGTACTTCGCGCCGATGACGTCGAGGATGACGTCCGCCCCGAGCCCGCCGGTCGCCTCCCGCAGCGCCCCCACGAAGTCCTGCTCGGCGTAGTTGATGGCGATCTCGGCGCCGAGCCGGCGGCAGCGGTCCAGGGTGTCCGGTCGGGACGCGGTGACGGCGACGCGGGCGCCCCGGTGCGCGGCCACCTGGATCGCCATGGTTCCGATGCCGGACCCGCCGCCGTGGATCAGCAGCACCTGGCCCGAGCGCAGGCCGGCCGTCATGACCAGGTTCGACCACACCGTGCAGCACACCTCGGGCAGTCCGGCGGCCTCGACCAGGTCGATCCCGGCCGGCACCGGCAACAACTGCCCGGCCGGCACGGCCACGTGCTCGGCGTACCCGCCGCCGGCGAGCAGCGCGCAGACCCGATCGCCGACCCGCCAGCCGTCGACGCCGGAGCCCACCCGGGCCACGACGCCGGAGCACTCGAGGCCAAGGATGTCCGACGCGCCGGGCGGCGGCGGGTAGTGGCCGGCGGCCTGCAACACGTCGGCCCGATTGACCGCGCTGGCCGCCACGTCGACGAGCACCTCGCCGGCCGCGAGCTCCGGGTCCGGCACCTCCCGCCAGACCAGGTCGGCGGGCGAACCGGGCTGCTCGACCACGATCGCCTTCATGCGCCCGAGGGTAGCGACGTGGGCGATCGGGCCGGCGGCCGGCTGCGCTCAGGCCGCGGCACCCGCGGTGACGGCGCGCAGGGTCCAGAAGTCGGAGGACAGGTTGCGTTCGGTGAGATAGGCGTACGGCATGGTGAAGTGGCCGTGCTGGCCCCACTCCGTGCCCCAGGAGTTGCGGACCAGGAATCGCTGGGTGCCGTCGTCGTAACCGACCGCGAGCACGGCGTGGCCGCCGAGCACCTGTTCGCCGGAGGACGGCATGGGCACGACGCCGCCGGCCCGCACCTCGTCGCTCTCGAAGCTCTCGTAGACGGTGAATCCGAAGACGAACGGGAAGCCCTCGGCCAGGCAGCCCTTGAGTTGGGGCAGGCTGCGGGTCACCCGCTGGTACGACACGACGTGGTTGGCGGCGGCCACGGCCCGTCCTCGGTGGTCGGGTGGGTGTCGTCGTAGGGCCATTCGGTCTCCGGGCAGACGCCGGCCTTGGCCACGCTCTTCACCCCGTCGCGGATCTGGGCGCCCGCGTCGCTGCGGACGGTGGGCTGCAGCTCCGGCATGGGGTCTCCGTTCGAGGGTGCGGCACGGGACGATGTGTCGTTCGTCCGAAGTGTCCGCTGGTGGGAGGGTGGCGACAAGCTGTTTTCCTGAGCTAACGGAAGTGAATCGTGGGTGTGCGCGGCCGACTTCCGGTTGTGCCGGTCGGGGCCACGGGGCACGCTGCGTGACGTGAGCCCGACGCCCCGGCCGCTGTCCGACTACTGGCCCGT
>JBDHZW010000010.1:0-38537 GCA_039812105.1 Nakamurella sp. | reverse complement strand
GCCCGGCAGCCGGCGACGGGTGGCGCCGGGTGCGGCGGCTGCGGCTGCGGTGGCGGCGGCTGCAGCAAGCTCACCCGGTCCGGTGAACCGGCCGCCGGTTCCGCCTGAGCCGCCGCGGCCCAACCTCAACCCACCGCGGCTGCGCCAGAACCACCGCGCGGATCAACATCGCCCGCGCCGATCAAGTCGCACCGATTGTGAACAGTGGGACGGACGTCAACTGCTTCATCCGTGCCGCCGTAGTTGATCCGCGCGAACCAAGGGCGAGCAGCGGGCACGTGGGGGAAAGTCAGTTCCGGGTGAGGTCGCCGGGGTGGTAGGCCATCAGCGACATCGGATAGGGCTGGCGGCGCAGCACGCTGAACCACAGGTCGGTGCGGGGGCCGGCGAGCACGTCGTCGGGCAGCCCGGGCACCACGAACCACGATCCCTCCACGATCTCGTCCACCAGCTGCTCGGCGTCCCAGCCGGCCCGGCCCGCGTAGATCCGGATCCCGCGCAGCGACTGCGACACCACGCCGGGATCGCCGTCCAGGTCGACCAGCACCACCGGCCCGGTCACCCCGACCACCCCGGCGACGTCCCGCGGATTGGTGCCGGTGCGGCACACGCCCAGACACATCGCCGCCGAGGTCTGCACCGGGCCGCCGGCGAACACGGCGTGCGGACGGGCGGTGTGCGAGGCCCAGGACGGCAGCACGTTCTGCACAGCGGTCTCGCTGGGCCGGTTCAGGATCACCCCGACCGTGCCCTCGGTGCTGTGGGCGACCAGGTACACGACCGTGCGCCGGAAGTGGGGGTCGCGCAGCCCCGGGGTGGCCACCAGCAGCATCCCCGCGCGCAGCGACTCGATCTCCTCCATCGCCGATCATTCTGCGATCCCGCGGGCCTGCGCGCGCATCGAGTCGTCCGTCCGGTGGCGAACCCGCGCGAAACGGGAAAGATGCCGCGGGCGCGCGTACCGTTCGATCGTGACCCCCGCAGGATCGCCGTCACCGGGACAGGTTTCGGCCGGCCGACCCTCGGTGCGGGGGCTGTTCCACCTGCTGCAGGTCAGGGCCCTGCGGCGGTTGGTGTACGTCCGGGTGTTGTGCGCGTTCGGCGACGGCGCGTTCCAGGGTGCGCTGGCGGTGCTGGTCCTGTTCAGCCCCGAACGGCAGACCGAGCCCGCCGACATCGCCGCCGGATTCGTCGTGCTGCTCCTGCCGTACTCGGTGATCGGGCCCTTCGCCGGGGCGCTGCTGGACCGCTGGAGCCGTCGACGGGTCATCGTCTGGGCCAACCTGATCCGCTGCCTGCTGGTCGCCGTGGTCGCCCTGCAGATCGCCGCCGACCTGCCGAACATCGTCCTGTTCATCACCGCGCTGCTGATCATGGGCGTCGGCCGGTTCGTCGGCTCCGGCCTGTCCGCGTCCATGCCGCACACCGTGGCCAAGGACTCGCTGGTCGGCGCCAACGCGCTGGCCACCACGTCCGGGGCGATCGCCACCGCGGTCGGCGGCGGCTACGCCATCGCGCTGCGCGGGCTGCTGGGCGAGACACACGGCCGGATCGCGATCATCACCGCGACGGTGCTGCTCTTCTATCTCGCCGCGGCCCTCATCGCCACCCGCTTCCGGCTGATGGAGTTGGGGCCCGACGAGACCGACGAACCGGCGCAGACGATGCGCGCGGTCCTGCAGGGCTTCGCCAGCGGTCTGCACCACATCGTCCGGCGCCCGACCGTGGGCCTGGCGGTGGTGGTGGTGATGGCCGTCCGGTTCTGCTTCGGCATGTGCACGATGATCGTGCTGCTGCTATTCCAGAAGTACTTCACCGAGGGCATGTGGGTGCTACGGCCCGGCCCGGCCGGCATCGCCGAGGTGCTGGCGATGGGCGCGATCGGCGTGTTCGCCGGCGCCGTGGTCACCGCGCCGGTCGTTCGCCGGCTGGGCCGGACCCGGTGGCTGGTCCTGCTGCTCACCCTGGTCGCGGTGATCGTGCTGGTGGTGGGCAGCCGGTTCACCATCTGGGCGACGCTGGTCACCACCTTCGCCGTCGGGTTCGCGTACCAGTCCAGCAAGGTGTGCATGGACTCGGTGGTCCAGGCCGACTCGGACGACGCCTACGTCGGCCGGGTGTTCGCGCTTTATGACACCGCGAACAACCTGTCCTACGTGCTGGCGTTCTGCCTGGGCGTGCTGGTGGTCCCCCCGCAGGGCAATGGGGTGGGCGCGGTCATCCTGGTCGCCTCGGTCTTCCTGGTCACCGGCTGGGGTTACGGCTGGACCATGTCCCGGCTGATGCGTCGCCCGGGCGGACCGCTCACCGTCATCGCGCACTCCGGGACGGAGCAGGAACCATCGGCGTCGGCCACCGACGGCCGGCCGGGGGCGACCGTCGACTGAACCGTGACCGTCGACTGAACGCCGTGCGGCGGGAATCCGGGCCCGGACGCCGCAGCCGGTTCAGTCGACGATGCCCTCGCGCCGCGCCCACTCCATCAGCGCCGCCTCGGCCTGCTCCGGGTCCAGCGGGCCCCGTTCCAGCCGCAGCTCCTTCAGGTAGGCCCAGGCCCGGCCCACCACCGGGCCCGGCGGGATGCCGAGCAGCTGCATGATCGCGTTGCCGTCCAGGTCCGGACGCACCCGGGCCAGATCCTCCGCCGCCTCGATCCGGACGATCCGCTGCTCCAGCGAGTCGTACGACCGCTGCAGGGCGGCCCGCCGGTTCGGGTTGCGGGTGGTGCAGTCGGCCCGGACCAGTTTGTGCAGCCGCGGCAGCAGCGGGCCGGCGTCGGTGACGTACCGGCGGACCGCGGAGTCGGTCCAGGCGCCCGTCCCGTAGCCGTGGAAACGCAGGTGCAGGAAGGTCAGCGCCGCGACGTCGTCGATCAGCGCCTTCGGCATCCGCAGCGCCCGCAGCCGCTTGCGGACCAGCTTGGCGCCGACCACCTCGTGGTGGTGGAAGCTCACCCCGCCGCCGGGTTCGAACCGGCGGGTGGCCGGTTTCCCGACGTCGTGCATGAGCGCGGCCAGCCGCAGCGTCAGGTCCGGGCCGTCCGGCTCCTGCGCGATCGCCTGCTCCAGCACGGTCAGGGTGTGCTCGTAGACGTCCTTGTGCTGGTGGTGCTCGTCCCGCTCCAACCGCAACGCCGGCAGCTCGGGCAGGATCCGATCGGCCAGGCCGGTCTCGGTGAGCAGCCGCAGCCCGTCCGTCGGGTGCGCGCCCAGGATCAACTTGACCAGCTCGGCCCCCACCCGCTCGGGAGTGATCCGGTCGATCTCGCCGGCCATCGCGGTCATCGCCGCGACCACCCGCGGGGCCGGATGAAATCCCAGCTGGGACACGAAACGGGCCGCCCGCAGCATCCGCAGCGGATCGTCCCGGAACGACTGCTCGGGGGTGCCCGGCGTGTCCAGCACCCGCTCGGCCAGCTGGCTCAACCCGCCGAACGGGTCGGTGAAGACGTGCCCGGGCAGCGACACCGCCATCGCGTTGACCGCGAAGTCACGGCGCAGCAGATCGCCCTCCAGGGTGTCCCCGAAGGTGACGACCGGGTTGCGGGTGTCCCCGTCGTAGAGGTCCGAGCGGAAGGTGGTGATCTCGATCCGGAAGCCGGCCTTGGCCAGGCCGACGGTGCCGAACTCGATGCCGGTCTGCCAGGTGCTGTCGGTCCATCCCTTGACCAGCCGCAGCACCTGCTCGGGCCGGGCGTCGGTGGTGAAATCCAGGTCGTCCTCCAGCCGGCCCAGCAACGCGTCCCGGACCGACCCGCCCACCAGATGGAGCTGGTGCCCGGCTGCGGTGAAGCGCGACCCCAGGTCGTCGGCCACCGGGGCGATCCGCAGCAGGTCGGCGACGGCGGAGCGCTGGAGGTCGGTCAGCCGCCCGGGGCCGCGGTCGGCGGCCGGCCTGGGCGATGCGGTGCGGGGCGAATTGGACACGACGGGCCAGTCTATCGACGCGCCGCACGCCGGGTGACCACATTCGGGACGCCGTGCCACCCCCGGCGGAGTCGTTCGCAGGGGTGTTGCGGGCGTGTTGCGGGGCGGTTCGACGCACCCGTCGCCAGGGTGCGCCGCACTACCATCAGCCCCATGCCTCCAGCCCGCCGCCGTGTGCCGGGGCCGGCTCGACCCCGCCGGCCGGCGGACGAGACGTCGGCGGGCGGACTGGTCGTGCGCACCCTGGACGGCGCCGCGTCGGGCGCGCTGATCGGCCGGCTGGACCGGCGGGGCCGGCTGCGCTGGTCGTTGCCCAAGGGGCACGTCGAGGAGGGGGAGACGCACGAGCAGGCCGCGCTGCGGGAGGTCGAGGAGGAGACCGGGATCAGCGGCCGGATCACCGCGCGTCTGGGCAGCGTCGACTACACGTTCGTGGCCCAGGGCCGGCGCATCCACAAGCGGGTGCACCACTACCTGATGGTCGCGGTCGGCGGCGAGCTGTCCGACGCGGACATCGAGGTCACCGAGGTCGCCTGGGTGCCGCTGGCGGACCTGACCAGCCGGCTCGCGTACGCCGGCGAGCGACGGCTGGTGCGCCGGGCGGTCGAACTCCTGGCGGACTCGGCATGACCGTCCGGACGGATCGGCCCGGCCCGGGTCGCGTCGACCCACGGGCGGCGGAACGGGCGTGACGCGACGGCGGATGGCCGGCCGTCATCGACGTCGATGCGGTCCGCCCGGGTGGGCCGGATGGGCCCGGGTCGGGTTCGTCGTCGCCCTGTTGGCGTCCGGTCTCGCGCTCGGCGCATCGACGGCCGCCGCCCGGACCCCGCTGACCACCACCCTGGCCGCCGTCCGGACGACCACCCCCGACGGCGGCGACTACGCCACCCGGCTGCGGTTCGACGTGTCGGCGATCGACCCGACCCTGGTCACCTCGACCGGCCCGAGCACGGTGACCATCACCGGCACCATGACCAACACCGGGGCCGACGAGCTGACCGACCTGACCTACCGGATCCAGCGCGGCGACCCGTTGCGCTCCACCGCCGCCGTGCACGACGAGATCGCCGATCCGTCCGAACCGGTCGCCCAGGTGCCCAGTTCGTTCACCCCGATGACCGGCACCCTGGCCGCCGGCGCGTCGGCGCCGTTCGTCTTCACCACCTCGATCACCGGCCCCGCCGGCCTGGACGTCAGCCGGCCGGGGGTCTACCCGATCATGGTGAACGTCAACGGCGGGGTGGTGCTCGAGGCCGGACCGCTGGAGGCCCGGATCGGCGAACTTCATCTGCTGCTGACCGTGATGGGCGTCCCCGGGTCGACGGCCGCGGGCCCGGCCACGTCCGGCGCGCCCACCTCGTTCAACTTCGTCTGGCCGATGGTCGACGTCCCGCATCTCGGGGTGGACGGGGTGTTCCTGAACGACGACCTGCTCACGTCGATCTCCCCGGGTGGCCGGCTGGCGACGCTGCTCGACGGACTGACCGGCGACGCGACCGCGGCCCTTCCGCCCGGGGCGCTCACCGTGGTGCTCGACCCCGCGCTGCTCGACGAGCTGGACCGGATGACCGGCCCGTACCGGGTGGTGGCCCCCGATGGCGCCGCCCAGCCTCCGGTCACCGCGATCGAATCGGCGCCGTCGCCGGCCAGCACCGGCGCGACGTCCGGCGACGCCGCCGCGGACACCGCGCCGGGGTCGGGGAGCACGACCGGCTCGATGCCGGCCGGCCAATCCGTCTCCGGGACACCGGTCGAGTCGGGGGCGGATATTCCCGGCACGGTCGCCGGAACCGGGCAGCAGGCCGCCGCGTCCTTCCTCGAGCGGCTCCGCGCCGTCGCCGCGACCCATCCGGTCGTGATGCTGCCGTACGGCGATCCCGATGTGGTCGCCCTCGTGCGCGCGGGCATGTCTGCCGACGTGGCCGCCGCGACCGAACACGGACAGGAGGTGACCCGGCGGGTGTGGGGTGACCTGGCGACGGTGACCGCCCCGTCGGCCACCTCGATGGTCTACCCCATCGACGGGGCCACCGACGATGCCACCCTGACCACCCTCGTCGGGGATGGCGCGACGACGGGTTTGCTCTCCCAGGCGTCGGTGACCGTGCCGAACGCCGCCGACGGACGGCCCACCACCGCGGCCGTCATCGAGGCCGACCAGGGCGCGGCGGCACTGCCGTCGGTCGTGGCCCAGACCGACGTGCTGGGCGGCCTGGACAAGCTGATCGACGAGCAGCAGCAGACCGGCTGGGCGACCCGGGTGAATTCGCTCACCGCGTTGCTCGCCCAGCAGCGGGCCGACGGCACCACCACCCCGGCGGTGTTCGCACCGACCCGACGCTGGTCCCCGGACGCGAGCGCGCTCGCCGGGCTCGTCCAGCTGCTCGGCGAGCTCGGTCGCAGCGGCGTGATCGCCGGCGCCTCCCTGGAGGCGTTCACCGGCGCCGCGGACCAGCCGGGCACGACCGACTATCCGCAGGCCGCCCGCGACCGCGAACTGTCGGCCGGCTACCTGGAGCGGATCGCCGCGGCGCGTGCCGCCGTCGCGGGTCTGCGTTCCGACCTGGCCTCGGTCAACCAACCGGTCGACCCGGCCGCCGTCCTCGACCCGCTCGACGACGCGCTCGGCACGGCCGCGTCGACCGCGTTCCGCACGGATCCGACCGTCGGCGAGGCCAATCTGGCGACGGTCGAATCCACGGTCGACGGGATCCGCTCCGGGGTGCAGATCGCCTCGTCGTCGACGAACTACACGCTGGCGTCGTCCACCTCGCCACTGGTGTTGACCGTGCAGAACAGCACCCCCTACGACGTGCCGGTGACGGTCCAGCTCACCGGCGGTGAGATGGTGGGTCTGACCACGACCGAGCAGCCCGTGCAGGTCATCCCGGCCGGCCGGTCGCAGCAGGTGAAGATCCCCACCCAGGTGACCCGGTCCGGGCAGTTCCAGGTGACGGCCACGCTGGTCGGCCCGGACGGAACCGTGTGGGGCAGCCCGGTCCAGCTGACCGTTCAGTCCAGCGCCTACGGCACCCTCACCGTGGTCCTGATCGCCGTCGCCGGCGGGGTGCTGGTCATCATGGTTGCCCTGCGGATCCGGCAGCGGCTGCGGGCCCGCCGGGCGCGGATCGCCGCGGGCGGTCAGGTCCCGCCGCCGGCCGAGCCCGGGCCCGCCGACCCGCCGACCCGCCGGGCGGACACCGGGGATACCGCCGGGCCGCGGGTCGCCGATGCACCCGTCGACGCACCCGTCGGCACCGGGTCACGAGCGGCCCGACACGACCGGAAGGGGCCGGTGTGACCACCCACGAAAGCCCCGACGAGGTGCTCACCGCCCCGTCGGCCGGCGCCCCGACCGCGCCCGACGACGTCGCCGGGATGAAGACCGCCCGGACCTCCGGCGTCGTCCGGGCCGGTGCGGTGATGGCCGTGGCCACCCTGGTCAGCCGGATCACCGGGTTCCTGGCCAAGGTGGTGATCCTGGCCTTCCTCGGCTTCGGCGTCGTCAACGACGCGTACACCATCGCCAACACCCTGCCCAACATCATCTTCGAGCTGCTGATCGGCGGCGTGCTCACCTCGGTGGCGATCCCGCTGCTGTCCCGGGCGAGGTCCGACCCGGACGGCGGCGACGGGTACACGCAGCGGCTGATGACCATGGCGTTCGTCGGGCTGATCGCCGCGACCGGCCTGGCCATCGCCGCCGCGCCCCTGCTGACCCGCCTGTACCTGTCCGGTGACGGCGGGGTGGTCGATCGCGACCTGGCCAACGGGCTGGCCATGCTGTTGCTCCCGCAGATCTTCTTCTACGGCATCGCCGCCCTGTTCGGCGCGATCCTGAACACCAAGGAGAAGTTCGGCGTTCCCGCCTGGGCCCCGGTGGCGAACAACCTGGTGGTCATCTGCATCGGTCTCGCGTTGATCTTCACCCCCCAGGATCCGGCGAACATCGCCGCCGACGGCAGCGCGCTGGCCGGGCTGAGCCGGGCCCAGTTCCTGATCCTCGGGGTGGGCACCACCGCGGGCATCGCGGTCCAGGCGCTGGTCATGGTCCCGTCGCTGCTGCGCGCCGGGTTCCGTTTCCGCTGGCGTTGGGGCGGCGACCGCCGGCTGCTCGAGGCCGGCCAGCTGATGCTCTGGGCCGTCGTCTACGTGCTGATCTCCCAGGCCGGCTACATCGTCGTCACCCGGGTGGCCTCGGCCAACATCGAGGGCGGCATCTCCCTCTACGCCTTCGCGTCGCTGCTGTTCCAACTGCCCTACGGGATCATCGGGGTGTCCATCCTCACCGCGATCATGCCGCGGATGAGCCGGCACGCCGCCGCCGGCAAGTACGAGCTGATGAAGGACGACGCCTCGCTCGGCAACCGGCTCTCGATCGTCGCCCTGGTGCCGGTCGCGGCCGGGATGGTCGTCCTCGCGGTTCCGCTGGCCATCGTCGGGTCCTACTACGGCCAGGTGTCGCTGGACGACGTGGTCATCCTGGCCGGCACGCTGACCGCGCTGGCGGTCGGCCTGGTGCCGTTCGCGGTCACGTTGATGCAGATGCGGGTCTTCTACGCGATGAAGGACGCACGCACCCCGGCACTGATCAACCTCGTGATGGTCGGGGTTCGGATCCCGCTGCTCATCGCCTGCGTGAACCTCACCCCGGCGTTGATCGTGCCCGGCATGGCTCTGGGCACCACCGTGTCGTACCTGGTCGGCGCGATCGTCGGCGAGGTCTGGCTGCGCCGCCGGTACGGCCCGATGGCCACCCGGCGCACCCTGGTCACCTTCGGCAAGATGGTGCTGGCCAGCGCGGTCGGGGCGCTGACGGCACTGGCTCTGGGCGCGCTGATCACCGACGGTTCGGTCGACACGCTGGGCGAGGCGCTGGTCAAGATCGTCATCGTCGCGCCGGTCGGACTGCTGGTGATCGCGTTGCTGGCGGTGCTGCTGCGGGTGGAGGAGCTCGATCCGTTCCGGCGGCGACTGCTCGCGCGGCTGCGCCGGACCCTGGGCCGGGGGCCGAATCAGGACGGGAATCCGCCCGACGCGGCCAACCCGGCGGCGTCCACACGCGTCTTCCACGGGGTCCGTGGCACCCTCGGGGGTGGCGATTCGGGTCAGCCCGGAGTGCCGACCGTTCAGACCACCACGGGCCCGGCAGTGGCCGGACCGTCGTCGATCAGCAGGGAGCAGGTGTCCGAACCGGTGTCCGACAACCGCAGCGGTGGTCCCGCCGCCCCGGCCGTTGACGAATCGGGTGGTTCGCTCGATCAGGATCCCGAGGCCACCACCGAGGTTCGGGTGGAGCAGGTCGCCTCGCGCGGGAACGCCGACCCGTCGGCGGCGGAGCAGACCGACGAGATGGACGCCGGCCCGCGGCGCGCCGGCGGCCCCGTCGACCCGTCGCCGTTGCACCCGGGAATGATGATCGGCGGCCGGTACCGGCTGGTCAGCCTGGTCGCGTCGGACGGTGCCGGCGACTGGTTCTGGCGGGCCAAGGACACGGTGCTGCCCCGGGACATGGCGGTGACGATCCTGCCCGACACGACCGGCACCTCGGCCACCGTGGCCCGCACCCTGCGGGCCGGCCGGCTGCACCACGTCGGGCTGCCGCAGACGCTGGACGTGGGCACCGACCACGGGCAGTCGTACGTGGTCGGGCAGTGGGTCGACGGCGCCACCCTGACCGACCTGGTGTCCGGCGCCCCGCTGGACGCCGACGTCGCCACCTCGATCACCGCGAAGCTGTCCGAGGCCGTCGCCGAGGCACACCGCAACGGGGTGTCCCTCGGCGCGATCCACCCCTCCCTGGTGCGGGTGAACTTCGACGGCCAGGTCCGGCTCTCGCACGTGATCGCGCACGCGTCGGCCACCCCCGACCAGGACATCCGGGCGATCGGTGGCCTGCTGTACCTGATGCTCACCGGCACCTGGCCGCTGGCCGACCGCACCCCCACCGGCGAGAACGGGGCCACCCTGCCGGCGGCGCCGACCCGGCTCGGCCGCGAGGTGCCGGCCGACGAGGTGGTGGCGACCGTCCCCGAGGCGCTGTCGGCGCTGGCCGAGCGGGCGCTGCACCCGGACGAGCCGGACGGGATCCACGCCGTCGGCGCGGTCGCGGCCCTGCTGCGCAGCCCGGAGACCGCGCCCAGCGGGCCCGACGCACCGGCGCCGGCCGAGGCCCGGCCGCTGTCCGCGGCCGATCGCCGGCTGATCCGGGAACGCCGGACCAAGCTCAGCCTGGCCGGTGTGGTGCTGGTGGTCTTCGCCCTGCTCATCGTCATCGCGCTGGGGGGCCTGACCAACCAGTTCATGGCCTCGATTCAGAACAGCGCCCCGGAAGAGCTGCCGATGATCGATTCGGCGACCGCGACGTCAGCCGCGTCCAGTGCGCCGGCCAGCACGACGAGCGCCCCGGCCTCCAGCCCGGGAACCGCCGCAGGGCCGGTCGCGATCGTCGGGGGCGCCGTGTACGACCCCGAGGGTGATGGCAAGCCCGACTACAGCGACTACGTCGACCGGGCGTTCGACGGCAATCCAGACTCCTTCTGGCTGACCTGGGTGTATAAGCAGCAGTTCCCGACGCTCAAGTCCGGGGTGGGTCTGGTTCTGCAACTCGATCACGAGATCAAGCCGACGCAGGTGACGGTGACGAGCGTTCCCTCCTGCGGTTCGTGCAACAACGACACTGTGATTGAGGTTCGGACCGCGGACTCCTTGAAGCCGGGTTCGGTGGACTCGACGACCAAGCTCGGCTGGGCGATGGTGCACGATGGAGTCGCCACTGTCGACCTCACCAACGCACCCAAGTCGAAGTTTCTGATCGTCTACGTCGTCAAGCTCGGGCAGACCAGCGACGGTCAGTACCAGTCCAAGATCAACGAGATCACCGTCTCCGGAAGCTGACCCCCTTCCCCGCGCGGATCAACGACGCCGGCGCGGCCGAAACCGGCAACTCCCGCAACACCAGTCACAATTGCCGCGATTTCATCCGCGCGGCCGGCCGGATCAGGCCCGGTCGAACGGGCCGCGAAATGGGGCCGGGGCGGCGCGGATCGGGAATAACCGAAGGTGCCGGTTGTTGAGCACATCGCGGGGTCGCCGACGAGCCGTTTTATCATCGTGCACGTCCTGCGGGTTGGCCGCCGGGCCCGCGTGAGGAGATCTGGTGAATCAGTTCGTGTCCATTCCGGGCCTCGGGAGCGGGCCTGCCGTCGAACCGCAGCCGGAGCAGGCGGGACAGATCCACGACGTGATCGTGGTCGGTTCCGGACCGGCCGGTTACACCGCCGCGATCTACCTGGCCCGCGCCGAACTCAAGCCGCTGGTCTTCGAGGGCTACTCCTACGGTGGCGCCCTGATGAACACCACCGAGGTGGAGAACTTCCCCGGCTTCCCCGCCGGCATCATGGGCCCCGAACTGATGGCGCAGATCCGGGAGCAGGCCGAGCGGTTCGGCGCCGATCTGCGCACCGTCGACGCCGAGGCCGTCGACCTGACCGGTCCGATCAAGACGGTCACGGTGGACGGGGTCGCGCACCGGGCCCGCTCGGTCGTCCTGGCCACCGGCTCCGCCGCCCGGTACATCGGCCTGCCGGACGAGCCGCGGTTGCTCGGCCGCGGCGTGTCGGCCTGCGCGACCTGCGACGGATTCTTCTTCCGCGACCAGGACATCCTGGTGGTCGGTGGCGGTGACTCCGCGATGGAGGAGGCCACCTTCCTCACCCGGTTCGCCCGGTCGGTGACCATCGTGCACCGCCGCGACGAGTTCCGGGCCAGCGCGATCATGCTGGAGCGGGCCCGGAAGGACCCGAAGATCAAGTGGCTGACCAACGTGACGGTCACCGCCCTGCACGGCGAGACCAGCCTCACCGGGGTCACGGTCACCGACACCCGCACCGGCGAGACCAGCGTGGTGGCCGCCACCGGCATGTTCGTCGCCATCGGGCACGACCCGCGTTCGGAGCTGTTCCGTGACCAGGTGGCCACCGACGCCGCCGGCTACGTGCTGACCGGGCATCATGTGTCGGCGGTGGCGTCCACCGGAACCAGCATCGAGGGTGTCTTCGCCTGTGGCGACCTGGTCGACCACACCTACCGGCAGGCGATCACGGCGGCCGGCACCGGCTGCGCGGCCGCGCTCGACGCCCAGCACTACCTGGCCTCACATCCGGCCCCGGCGGACGCCGGCCTCGTCGGCGCCGCCCACCCCAACGACCCGATGCCCGAGGAACCCACGGCCGCCTTCGAGGACGCGCTGAGCGTCTGACCGACCCAACCCGAGCGTCCGCCGCAGCAAGAGCAGCAGTCCAACCAAGCAAGAGAAGAGGAACCCTCATGGCCACCGTCAAGGTCACCGACGACACCTTCACCGCGGATGTCCTGCAGTCCGACAAGCCGGTCATCGTCGACTTCTGGGCCGAGTGGTGCGGCCCGTGCCGGATGGTCGCCCCCATCCTGGAGGAGATCGCCAGCAAGCACGAGGACAAGGTGACCGTCGCCAAGCTCGACATCGACGCGAACCCGCAGGTCGCGCAGCAGTATCAGATCCTGTCGATCCCGACGATGCTGGTCTTCAAGGGGGGCAAGCCGGTCAAGCAGGTGGTCGGGGCCAAGCCCAAGGCCGCGCTGCTCGCCGAGTTCGCCGACGTCCTGGCCTGACCCCGGGCGGCCGTCCGACGGCCGCCTCACTTCCCGACCGCCGCCGCCCGGTTCGTCCGGGCGGCGGCGGTTTGCCGTGTGGACCCGGTGACGTCGCCTCGGCAATGTCGGGCATCCGCCGGGATCGGGGGCACAATGATGGGCGGCGCGGGTCGGGTGTGCGCGCCGAGTGAGAGTTGGATGCGCGGACGATGTGAACCCGTTGGCGGCTGAGACGTCAGTCGAAAGGGCGGTCGCTCGCGCCTTCGACGCGTGGGCGGGCGGCGGTGACCAATGACCAACCACTGACCTCCGATGACGAGCAGTGACGAGGACCGAGGGAGAGCGATGCTGTTGCGGCGCGGTGATCGAGGGCCGGCGGTGGCCGACCTGCGGGATGCACTGGCAAGCCTGCAACTGCTTCCCTGGCTCAACGGCGCCGACCGCAGCCTGGTCGAGTTCGACGAACCCCTGGACCGCGCGATCCGCGACTTCCAGCAGCGGCGGGGGCTGATCGCCGACGGCATCGTCGGCCCCGTCACCGCCCGCTCGCTCACCGACGCCCGCTGGAAGCTGGGCGACCGGGCGCTGTCCCAGACGCTGTCCGCGCCGATGACCGGCGACGACGTGATGGCCCTGCAGACCCGGCTGGCGGAGATGGGATACAACACCGGGCGTCCGGATGGCATCTTCGGCCCGCTGACCGATCAGTCCGTGCGCGACTTCCAGCGACATCGAGGCCTGCCCGACGACGGCGTCTTCGGAGCCGAGACCTACCGCGAACTCAACCGGATCGGCCGGATGGTCACCGGCGGCCGCCCGCAGTACCTGCGTGAGTACCAGCTGGTGCGGCAGGCCGGTCCCCGGCTGCGCGGCAAGCGCATCGTGATCGACCCGGCGCACGGCGCGGACGACCCGGGCTGGTCGGTCGCCGACGTCCGCAGCGCGGATCTGACCTTCGACATCGCGCAACGGCTGCGCTCGCGGATGGTCACCGCCGGGATGGCGGTGGCGTTGACCCGCGGCGCCCACGAGAACCCGACCCAGGAGGAACGGGCGGCGTTCGCCAACGACTCCCGGGCCGACCTGCTGCTGAGCCTGCACATCGACGGGTCGCCGTCGCCGCACGCCTGCGGGATCGCGACCTTCCACTTCGGCACCGATTCCGGCGCGACCTCCACCGTCGGCGAGACGCTGGCCGGGCTGGTGCAGCGAGAACTGGTTGCCCGCACCCACTTCGCGGACTGCCGGGTGCACCACCGCCCGTGGGACATTCTGCGGCTCACCCGGATGCCGGCGATCCAGGTGGAGATGGGCTACCTGTCCAACCCCATCGAGCGGGACCGGCTGCTCTCGTCCGACTTCCGCAACCAGCTCGCCGACGGCATCCTGGTCGCGGTCAAGCGGCTGTACCTCGATGGTCGCGACGACCCGCACACGGGCACGTTCACGTTCTCCGACCTGCTCGCCCACGAGCGTCGCATCCGCGACTCGGCCTGACCGCCCGGTCGGCGTTCGTTCCCGCGCCGACCAGTTCCCGTACCGCCGGCGGGGGTGACGCCGGGATCGTCACGCTGGCGAACAGCTCCTCCAGGGCCGCCTCCACCTCGGCCTTCCAGCCGATGTCCCGGCCCAGTTCCAGCCGCAGCCGCGGGTACCGGTGATGTGGCGCGACGTCGGTGAAGCCGACCGCCCGGGCGTAGCCGGCCGGCAGCACGCAGCCGGGAACGTCGTCCTCCGCCGGTCCGGTCGGGTGATCGTCGCCGGGATCGTCCACCTCCTCGGGGGCGGGCGCGTCCTCCCGGCCGAAGAGCTCGATGGCCCGCACCCCGCGCCGGGTGAGCGCCCGCACCACCCCGTCCATCAGGTATCGGGCCAGGCCCTGGTGGCGGAAGGCCGGCTCGATCCGCGCGGTGGTCAGTAGAACCGCATCCGGGGAGACCGGCGACGTCGGGAAGGCGCCGGCACCGGGCACCGCCGTCGGCGGGGCGTACAGCGCGAACCCGACGGGTTCGTCGTCGACGGTGACGATCTGGCCGGCCGAGCCCCAGGTCAGCATGACGCCGGAGAGCCAGACCTCCTTCTCGAACTCCGCCTCGCCTGCCTCCAACGCCGTCCGGGCGGCGGCGGCCTCCAGCTCCCACGCCACGCAACTGCGGCAACGTCCGGGAATCAGGCCGATGGTCGACATCGACAGGGCCACCAGCGCTCGCGTCACACCGCTCCTTGCCGACCCGTGGGCGGCGCCGCCACCCCGGGCGCGAGCCGCCACCATCTTCGCCATCATCACCGCCGCCACCCTGCCGGGCGCCTCGTCCAGAATAGGACGGCCCGGGACGCGGACGATCCGAGCCCGGCGGGCTTTCGATCGTCCCGCGCCCGTCCTGGTGTGGCCCTGCACGTCCAGCGGTACGCATCGCGCACCGGTGGGATGCGGCCTCCGCGACCCCGCCCCTGTTCGCGGTGGCGAGCCGTCCCGAGGTGGTCGCCCTGCGCTGCCCGGCCCCGGGTGGGCCTGGTCGAGCAGTTCCTCGACGACGTCGAGATCACTTCGAACACCGGGGTTTTCGACGACGAGTCGGGGAACACCGCAGGGCTGACCACCTGCTACCGGCCGGCCCGAGGCCCGACGCCATCGTCGCCGCGGACGGCACCGTGCACGTCCTGGAGGTGACCGTCTCGCCCGGCTGACCGAGACCTCCCTGCTGCCGACGGTCGTCGAGACGGCCCGCCTCGGCCTGGCGAGTTTGCCCCTCGGGTCGATCGATCGGGGGGTTGCCCGGGACGCCCGACGGCCGGCCACCCGGACGGTGCGGGCCGGGTCGGGGACCGTCAGTCCTCGACCGGTCCGCGTCCGATATGGACGTTTTGTCGGTATGTTTCTTGCGGTCAGCCGGCGGCCCGTTCCGCCTCCCCGGCCGCATCCATCGCGGACGGCGCCATCACCGCGACGAGCCGTCGTAGATCCTCCTGGGTGGCGAACTCCACGACGATCCGGCCCTTGGTGCGGCCGAGTTCGAGCCGCACCCGGGTGTCGAACGCGTCGGACAGCGCCCCGGCCAGGTTCTCCAGCCCGGGGATCACCCGCTTGGGCGGGGCGGGCCGGCGGGCGCGCGCGGTCCGGCCGAGCAGGAGGGTGACCGCCTCTTCGGTGCCGCGCACCGACAGCCCCTCGGCGACGATCCGGGCGGCCAGCTGCTCCTGGTCGTCCGGATCGGTGAGGGACAGGAGGGCCCGGGCGTGCCCGGCCGACAGCACCCCGGCGGCGACCCGACGCTGCACCGCGATCGGCAGCTTGAGCAACCGGATGGTGTTGGAGATGACCGGCCGGCTACGGCCGATCCGGCTGGCCAGCTCCTCCTGGGTGACGTCGAACTCCTCCAGCAGCTGCTGATAGGCGGCGGCCTCCTCCAGCGGGTTGAGGTTGGCCCGATGGATGTTCTCCAGCAACGCGTCGCGCAGCATCTCGGCGTCCTGGGTGCGCCGAACGATGGCCGGGATGGTGGCCAGTCCGGCCCGTCCGGCCGCCTGCCAGCGGCGCTCGCCCATCACCAGTTCGTACCCACCGCCGGCCATCTCGCGTACGACGATCGGCTGTAGGAGGCCGAATTCCTTGATCGAGTGGGTGAGCTCGGCCAGCGCATCCTCGTCGAAGACGGTCCGTGGATTACGGGCGTTGCGCTGGATCTTCTGGACCGGGATCTCGACATATCGGGGTCCGCCGTCCGCGCCGGCCTCGACCGGTGCTTCCGCCTGGCCGGCGGTCGAAGCGGGCCGCGGTTCGGCCGCCGGTTCGTCCGTCGCGGTGCTCACCAGGGACAGCGGGGTCGCCTCCCGCTTGGCCGGCGCGCCATTGATCAGCACGTCGGCGACCGTGGTGGTGGTCGGCCCGGTGGGGATCAGCGCGGCCAGTCCCCGCCCGAGTCCGCCCCGGGTCTTCGTCGTCGTCATGACTGCTCCTTCGTGCCGCGTTCGGCGATCTCACGGGCGGCGTCCAGATAGCTGCGGGCGCCGCGGGAACCGGGGTCGTAGGTCATCACGGACTGGCCGAAGCCGGGCGCCTCGGACACCTTGACCGAGCGGGGAATGGTCGTACGCAGCACCATCTCACCGAAATGGTTGCGCACCTCGTTGGCGACCTGGTCGGCCAGCTTCGTGCGGCCGTCGTACATCGTCAGCAGGATGGTGGACACCACCAACCGACGGTTCAGGTGTTCCTGGACCATGCCGATGTTGCGCAGCAGCTGACCCAGGCCCTCCAGTGCGTAGTACTCGCACTGGATCGGGATCAGGACCTCGTCGACCGCCGCCATCGCGTTGACCGTGAGCAGGCCGAGCGAAGGCGGGCAGTCGACCAGGATGTAGTCGTAATAGGTGTCGATCGCCGCGATCGCCTTACGCAGCCTGGTTTCCCGCTCCGGCAGCGAGACCAGTTCGATCTCCGCCCCGGCCAGGTCGATGGTGGCCGGGATGCAGCCGAGTCGCGGCGCGTCCGGACTGGTCTGGATCGCCTCGGCCGGGGTGATCTCGCCGAGCAGCACGTCGTACACCGACGGTGTGCCGGCGGTGCGCTCGACGCCCAGGGCGGTGGATGCGTTCCCCTGCGGATCCAGATCGATGACCAGGACGTGCAATCCGGCCAACGCCAGCGCGACGCCGATGTTCACCGTGGTGGTCGTCTTCCCGACGCCACCCTTCTGATTGGCCACGGACAGCACCCGCCGATGCCGCGGGCGCGGCATCGTCAGCTCGCCGGAGCGGATCTCCATGGCGGCCAGGGAAGCCCTGGCCAGTGGCGTGTCGTCGTCGAGTTCGATCCCGACGACCGGCGCCGTGTCGACGTCGATACTCACGATGTGGGCCTCCCGATCCCCGGCGGCCGGCTCAGCTGGACGCGGAGCGAGGTCCGGCCGGTCGCATCGCACGCTACGGTGCGCGGCAACGGTTCCGACGGCACCACGCCGAGCGTGGCGGGGAACACTGATGTTTCACGTGGAACGGGGCGGCCGGACGAGGTCGGACCCGGCGGCGGCGCCGGCGTTTCACGTGGAACATGCGGGGAACGGCGACCGAACCGGCCGGTCGGCGTTTCACGTGAAACGGTCAGGCCCCTTGTCCCGCCGCACATTCCCAGATCGCCTGGTCCAGGATCTCGCAGCCGAGCCGGATCTCGTCGTCGGAACAGGTCAACGGCGGAGCGATCCGGAACGTCCCACCCAGGCCGGGCAACTGGACGACATTCATGTGCAGTCCGAGTTCCAGGCACCGGCGGGTCACCGCCGCGCCGAGCCGGTCCGCGCCCCGTTTGGTTTCCCGGTCCAGCACCAGCTCGACACCCTGCAGCAGACCGCGCCCGCGTACGTCGCCGACGACGTCGTGCCGGTTCTGGATTTCCAGCAGGCCGGCCCGGAGCAGCGCACCGAGTTCGGCCGCCCGCCGGTCCATCCGATCCCTCTGCAACACGTCGAGCACCGTGTTGCCGACGGCCGCCACCAACGGGTCCGACACATGGGTGGTGTAGAAGAGGAAGCCACGCTCGTAGGCCCGTTCCTCGATGGCCGCGGAGGTGATCGTGGCGGCCAGCGGCAACCCGGCTCCCAGGGTCTTGGACAATGTCAGGATGTCCGGGACCACCCCGTCCCGTTCGAAGGCGTACCAGGCACCGGTCCGGCAGAGACCGGTCTGTGCCTCGTCCAGGATGAGCAGCATGCCCCGCTCCTCGCATTTGCCCTTCAGGGCGGCCAGGTACCCGGGCGGCGGATCGATGACGCCGCCGGAGGAGAGGATGGGTTCGACCAGGCAGGCGGCCAACGCGCCCACCGACTGGGCATCGATCAGCGCGAACCCGAGGTCGAGCTGCCGTCGCCAGTCGAGATCGCCGTCCGGGTCGGCGATGTCCGGCCGGTAGGGGTTGGGCGTCGGCAAGGCGAAGTTGCCGGGGGAGGCCGGCCCGTAACCCTTGCGGCCGGAGCTGTAGGTGGCGGCCGCCGCCCCCTGGGTCATACCGTGCCAGGAGCCGGCGAACGAGACGATCTCATGGCCCCCGGTGACCAGCTTGGCCAGCCGCACCGCGGCCTCGTTCGACTCCGCCCCGGTGGTCAACAGGATCGTCTTGTCCAGCGGGGCGGGCAGCGTCTCGGCCAGCCGTCGGGCCAGGTCGACGACCGGCCGGCTCACCATCCCGCTGAACAGGTGGTCGAGCCGGCCGATCTCGGTCCGGACCGTCGCGACGATCTCGGGATGTGAGTGGCCCAGGATGGCCGACATCTGGCCGGAGGTGAAATCCAGCAGTCGCCGGCCGTCCTCGGTGTACAGGAAGGCACCCTCGGCCCGGTCGATGATCGCCGGGGTGAAGTCGGGACCGTAGCGGATGAGGTGACGGTCGACGTCGGCCCAGAACCGATCGTCCGAATCGCGACCGGACGGGCGGGACGTGGCGAGAGGGGCATCGATGGACATGATCGAACGGTACGGGCCGGATCGTCATTCGGCGGCCCGGCCCCGGGTCATCCCGCCGCGGCGGTCTCGACCGGCTCCGGGCCGCGGCGGGGTCGTCCGGCTCGGCCCGGCCGTCGCACTCCCGCGCGGATGAAGTCGGCGTCACCCGCACCACCGTTCACAAAAGCGGTGAGTTCATCCGCGCCGGCGAAGTTGATCCGCGCGGCACGGGGCGCGGCCGGGGATGCGAGGGGTGTGACGAAGGGGGCGACGGTCAGTCGGACGGGCGGCGGTCGGCCGGGGGCCGGGGCCCGCGACCGGTCCGGCGTCGCCCGGTCGGCCGGCCGGCACCCGGCCTCCGGGCCTGAGCCGCCCGCGTGGCGCGGACCACCAAGGTCGCCTCGACGGGTCCGTCCAGCCGGACCACGGTCGCGTCCCGCAGACCGGCCCGGGTCAGCTCCTCCGCGTCCCGCCGCAGTTCGTCCGCCGCGGTGGCACCCTTCAGGGCCAGGAACGTTCCCCCCGGCCGGATCAGTCCGGCGCACCAGCCGGCCAGCTTGCCCAGCGGGGCCACCGCCCGGGACACCGCCACGTCGGCCGCCCGGACGTCCGGCGGTGCCTCCTGCGCACGGCTGCGGACGATCCGGCAGTTGGTCAGCTGCAGCCGGTCGACGACCTCGGTCAGGAACCGAACCCGGCGCTCGAGCGGCTCCACCAGGACGACCTGGCAGTCCGGTCGGGCGATCGCGAGTACCACGCCGGGTAGCCCGCCACCGCTGCCGACGTCGACGATCCGGGCGCCGGCCGGCAGCAGCTCAGTCAGCGCGGCGCAGTTCAGGACGTGCCGCGTCCACAACCGGCCGGCCTCGCGGGGGCCGATCACGCCGCGGACGACGCCGTCGCCGGCCAGCAGGCTCACATAGGCGCGGGCCAGGTGGATCCGGTCGCCGAACACCGTGGCCGCCTCGGGGGGTTCCGGCTCGAGGTCCGGCGCCCCGGCATCGCCGTCCGGCAGGGCAGTCATCCGGTCGATCCCTGGCCGGTCAGCACATCGAACATACGTTCGGACGTCAGGCGGAGCGGCTGATCACCACGCGCCGGCGCGGCTCCTCGCCCTCGCTGGACGACTCCGCGCCATCGACCCGACCGACCGCGTCATGCACGATCTTTCGCTCGAACGGGTTCATCGGGGACAGCCGGGCCGGCTCACCGGAGGCCACCACCTGCTCGGCCAGGGTCCGTCCGAGCTGGTCCAGCTCCGCCCGGCGGCGGGCCCGATAACCGGCGATGTCCAGCATCAGTCGGGACCGTTGGCCGGTCTCCGCCATCGCGGCCAGCCGGGTCAGCTCCTGCAGGGCGTCCAGGACCTCGCCATGCTCACCGACCAGCTTGGTCAACTCACCCTCGCCGATGATGGACACCACGGCGCGCTCACCCTCGACGTCCAGGTCGATGTCACCGTCGAAATCCAGGATGTCCAGCAGCCGCTCCAGGTAATCGCCGGCGGCGTCACCCTCGGCGACCAGCAGGTCGTGCTTCTCGGCCGGCGCCTCTTCCGGCTGGACGGCATCCTGGACGGCAGTCGCGTTCTCGGTCATGATTCTCCCCTTGCTCGACAGGTCTGTGGCTCCCCGTCACGGCAAACACGGCGCCGGGGCCGGCCGGGACGGGTGGCGGGAACGGCTCACCGCCGGCGGCCCCGCCGCTCAGCGCTTCTTCTTCGATCCACCCCGGGGCTTGGCGCCCGGCGCCGGACGGCTGCCCGGCGCCGGCTTGTTGTCCGGCGTGGGTTTGCCACCCGGAGGTTTGGACATGGACACTTTGCCGTTGCCGCTCGGCGCGCCGTCCCCGGCCCCGTCCGTGGACGGGCCGTCCCCGGACGAGTCGGAGATCTTGGACGGGTTCACCACCGGACGATTCGTGGACGCCTTCGGCTTCGCGCCGGGCTTCGGCGTGGTGAACCGGTTGGCTTCCTTGGCCTCCTCGACGATCTGCGCCTTGGCCGCCGCCTTCCGGTCCTGAATCCGGTGCGCGACGTACAGCTGGCCGAACGTCCAGGAGTTGTTGGCCAGCCAGTAGAACAGGATGGCCAACGGGAAGAACGGGCCACCGACCACCACGAACAGCGGGAACATGTACAGCATCAGCTTGTTCATGATCGCGGTTTGCGGATTGGCCGCGGCGTCGATGTTCATCTGCGCCTGGCGGGCGACCGACCGGCGGCTGGTCAGATGGGTGGCGATACCGGCGCAGATCATCAGCGGCACGCCCCACCAGATGATGGCCTCGCGGATCCCGTTCATGAAGGCGAGCTGGTCGGCCGGCATCGTCATGAAACCGACCAGCGGGGCCCCGCCGGGCAGCTTGGCGTTGCCCATCGACTGCACGTCCTGGGCGCCGAAGAAGTAGACGTTCTGCCGGTAGAACCAGACGCTCGGGCCGCCGGGGCCGTCGTTGACCGGCTGGAACATCCGCAGCACGTGGAACAGGCCGATGAAGACCGGTGCCTGGATCAGCGCCGGCAGGCAGGAGGCGAGGGGGTTGACCCCGGCCTCCTTGTTCAGCTTCATCATCTCTTCGGACAACCGCTGCTTGTCGTCCTTGTACTTCTCCCGCAGCTGCTTCATCCGCGGCTGGACGGCCTGCATCTTCAGCTGGGAGTCCATCTGCTTCATGAACGGCTTGAACAGCAGCGCGCGCAGCGTGAAGATCAGGAAGATCACGGACAGCACCCAGGTGATCGCCTGGTCCGGTCCGAACACGAACCCGAAGGCCTTGTGCCAGACCCACATGATCCCGGAGATCGGGTAGTAGATGTAGTCCAGCGACCAGAAGTTGAATGTCACGCGGCGAATCTCCCGATCTTCGAATCCCCGCTCCGCGAAGGCGGCGCGCTGGACAAGTCTGCCGGATCACCGGCGGTGGGCGGCGGGACCGGCCCCGGGGTCGCGTCCGGCCGGCTGCCGTCCCCGTCGCCGGCGGCGCCGGAACCGTCCGAACCGCCGATGGAACTCCGGTCGGACTCGATCCGTTCCCGATCCCCCGAACCGGACCGATCACCACGGAACCCGGTGGCCGGCACGTGGTCGATCCCGCCCTCGCTCCACGGGTTGCAGCGCAGCAGCCGCCAGACCGTCAGCGCGGTGCCGACGACCGCCCCCCGGGTGCGCAGCGCGGTGACCGCGTACGCGCTGCAGGTCGGGTAGTACCGGCAGGTCGCCGGCGTGTACGGGGTGATGAACCGCTGATAGAAGCGGATCGGAGCGACCAGCAACTCGGCCGGCCAGCGACGGACCGGTATCACCGGACCGCTCCGACCGGCGTCCCGGGACGACCGCCGGCGGCGGCCCCGCGGGCCTTGCGCAAGGCGCCGCTCACCGCGGACCGCAGGTCCCGGGCCAACTCGGCGCTCGTCGCCGTCGCCGCCGCCGGGAGCGCCCGCGCCACCACGTCCGTGCCGGGCGGCAGGGTCGCCAGCAACGGTGCAATCTGAACCCGGAGCCGTCGTGTCACCCGATGCCGGACGACGGCGTTACCGACCTTCCCGGAGACCACGAAACCCACCCTGACGCCGGCCGCGTCTCGGGACACCGGGGAGCCGAGCAGCAGGTGGGCGACCAGGCGCGGGGACGCCGAACGACGACCGAGACGCACCACGGTGGCGAATTCCTCGGAGGTGTGCAGGCGGCTGCCGGCAGGAAGCATCGGCGTCCGGCCCGGTGGGACGTCAGGCCGACAGCTCGGCGCGACCCTTGCGACGGCGGGCGGCCAGGATGGCGCGTCCGGCACGGGTTCGCATCCGCAGCCGGAAACCGTGGGTCTTGGACCGGCGGCGGTTGTTGGGCTGGTACGTACGCTTGCTCACGGCTATCTACTCCTACATCCACTACTCGGCTCTGCTGACGACGTCGGCCGGCGACCCGTCCCAACGACGGCTCACGGCCGGATCGCACTGAGGGCAGCACGAACCCTCCGGCGATCGCCGGTTGGCCTCCAGAGTACGGACCTTCGCCAGCACGGGTCAAACCCGGCGAGCGCGGCCGCCGGCGGCGTGAACAGTCCCGTCAGCCCGGTCCCGCGGGACCGCCAACCGCGCGGGACGACCGACAAGATCGCGACACGCCGTCCGGCCTCCTTGCTTCCCGTTCGGTCTTGTGGGAAGCGCTGGAAAGTTGTTAGCGTGCCTGCCGCAGCGGCTCGGAATCACCGAGTCACCCCGGATCCGATCTATCCCCCGCGGCGGGCGTCGCGCGGGCCGTTTACCGTTCCACAGGCGTTGTCCACAGTTGTGGACAATCGCTGTGGATGGCGTACTGGGGCGGCACAGGGGCGAGGGGTAACGAGGGTCGTGAACGAGGCTTGCCGAGAGAACCATCAACACAGTCGACGAACCCACGGTGGACTGGCTGAGCCCGCGAAGCCGCTCCACAAGGGGGCGTCGTGAACGAGCCTTGCCGAGAGAACCATCAACACAGTCGACGATCCTGCGGTGGAGCACTCTCGTGAGCATCGAGGACGCCGACAACCTTTTGCTTCCGGTCTGGCAGGCCGTGGTGGCCGATCTGGAGCCGACGCTGTCCCAGCAGCAGCGGGCCTGGCTCGGGCTCACCCAGCCGGTCGGACTGCTGGGCTCGACTGCGTTGCTCGCGGCGCCGTCCGAGTTCGCCAAGGAAGCGATCGAACGCAGCCTGCGCGAGGGCATCACCAGCACCCTTTCGGTGCACCTCGGCCAGCCGATCAAGCTGGCCGTCACCGTCTCCGAGGAACCGGATGACGCGCCGCCGGCGACCGATCGGCGCGATGGGGCCGCCCGGCTCGGTTCGGCGTCCGACGATCCGTACGCTCCGTCGCGCGGCGGTTCCGACATCCCTGGCCGCAACGGCGCCGCCCGCGACGGCTTCGGCCCAGCGGCCCGAGCTCACCCGTTCGAGCGCGGGGGTGACGGCCTGCCCGACGACACCGAGGTCGAGGACCCGGTCGACGCAGCCGGGGACGGAGCCGACGGCCTGGCCACGGTCACCGAGATCTGGCCGACCTACTCCACCCGCCGGGATCAGGCGCCGCAGAATCCCGCGCTGAGCCGGCTGAACGAGAAGTACAGCTTCGAGACGTTCGTCATCGGCTCGTCCAACCGGTTCGCCCACGCGGCCGCGGTCGCGGTGGCCGAGGCCCCGGCGGTGGCCTACAACCCGCTGTTCATCTGGGGCGACTCCGGTCTGGGCAAGACGCACCTGCTGCACGGGATCGGTCACTATGCCCAGCGGCTGTTCCCGGGCATGCGGGTGCGGTACGTGTCCAGCGAGGAGTTCACCAACGACTTCATCAACTCGCTGCGCGACGACCGCAAGGTCGCCTTCCAACGCCGCTACCGCGACGTCGACGTGCTGCTGGTGGACGACATCCAGTTCCTGGAGGGCAAGGAAGGCACCCAGGAGGAGTTCTTCCACACCTTCAATACCCTTTACAACGCGAACAAGCAGATCGTCATCTCCTCGGACCGGCCGCCCAAGCGGCTGGAGACGCTGGAGGACCGGATGCGCACCCGGTTCGAGTGGGGGCTGATCACCGACATCCAGCCGCCCGAACTGGAGACCCGGATCGCGATCCTGCGCAAGAAGGCCGCGCTGGACCGGATGAACGCGCCGGACGACGTGCTGGAGTTCATCGCCAGCCGGATCGAACGCAACATCCGCGAACTGGAGGGCGCGCTGATCCGGGTGACCGCGTTCGCGTCCCTCAACAAGCAGTCGGTGGACCTGGCCCTGGCCCAGATCGTGCTGCGCGACCTGATCCGGGATCCGGTCTCCAACGACATCGACGCGGCGACGATCATGGCTGTCTGCGCCGAGTACTTCAACGTCACGCTGGACGAGCTGTGCGGGCCGATCAAGACCAAGCAGATCGCCACCGCCCGGCAGATCGCGATGTATCTGTGCCGCGAGATGACGGACCTGACGCTGCCGAAGATCGGGGCCACGTTCGGCGGCCGCGACCACACCACCGTCATGCACGCCACCAAGAAGATCCGCACCGAACTGGCCGAGCGGCGGCAGACCTACGACCACGTCCAGGAACTGACCGCCCGGATCCGCGAACGCGCCCGCCGGTGACCGTCCCGCACCCGGATCAACCCCGCCAACCGCGCCCGGTCGTCGATCGGGCGCGGTTTCCGCGTCTCCCCGACGCCCATGCACAATCTGTGGACAACTCTGTGGACTACCGGGCTGAGCGGGGGGACAACGACAGGTCCGGCGCGACCGTCCACAGCCGGCCGATGCTGTGCCAGGCGCCGTCCCCGGTCTGTCCACGGCGACGACACGCCTCCGGGCCTGCGCGGACCCGCCGGCATCCACAGCATCCACAGCGCCTACTACTGCTACTGGAGTTTTCTCTTCAAGAGATCCTTGAAACAACAGGCTTGGGGATGAACGGTTGCGTGTCATTCGCCCCGCCCCACACCCACCGCCGGCCGGCGGGACCCGCCCGCGGCCGACCGGCGCGCTGGTCGTACGGTGGACGCCCCCGCCTGCCGCTCGCAGCGCCGTTACCCCCTCGACCATTGGGACCCGTCCCAAGGAGGTCTCGATGAAGTTCCGTGTCGCCCGCGACGACCTCGCCGACGCCGTCGCCTGGGTGGCCAAGTCGCTCCCGGCGCGGCCTCCGGTGCCCGTGCTCGGCGGGATCCTGCTGGAGGTCGACGGTTCGACGCTCACCGTGGCCGGTTTCGACTACGAGGTGTCGACGCGGGCCACCCTGTCCGTCGACACCCTCGACGAGCTCGACGTCGACGGCGCGGCCGGCGCGGCCGACCGCAACCGGGTCCTGGTCTCCGGCCGGCTGCTCGCCGAGATCACCCGCGCGTTGCCGGCCAAGCCGGTCGACGTGGCGGTGGACGGACCCCGGGTCGGCATCGTGGCCGGTTCGGCCCGGTTCACCCTGCCCACGATGCCGGTCGAGGACTATCCGCCGCTGCCGCAGATGCCGCAGGCCTCCGGCACGGTGGACAGCGCCGAGTTCGCCGAGGCGGTCGCGCAGACGGTGATCGCCGCCGGCCGGGACGACACGCTGCCCATGCTGACCGGCATCCGGGTGGAGATCGACGGCGACCGGCTGACGCTGGCCGCCACCGACCGTTTCCGGCTGGCCGTCCGGGAACTCGGCTGGCACCCGGATCGCGCCGAATTGTCGACCGCGGTGCTCGTTCCGGCGCGCACGCTGGCCGACGCGGCCAAGACGCTGGGCGGCGCCAAGCTGGTCACCGTCGCGCTCGGCGACGGGCTGCTCGGCCTCGACGCCGGCGACCGCCGGACCACCGTCCGGCTGCTGGACGTCGAGTTCGTCAAGTACCGCTCGTTGCTGCCGACCTCGCAGACGACGACCGTCGAGGTGCCGGTGTCGGCGCTCAGCGAGTCGATCAAGCGGGTCGCGCTGGTCACCGACCGCGGCCACCACCTGCGGGTCCAGGTCGGCGATGGGTCGCTCACCCTGACCGCGGGCGGCGACGACGAGGGTCGCGCCGAGGAGGACCTGCCCGCCGAGGTGGACGGCGAGGAGCTGCTCATCGCCTTCAATCCGACCTACCTGCTCGACGGGCTCGGCGTGGTGCACGCCGACTCGGTCCGGCTGTCGTTCACCACGCCGGCCCGCCCGGCGCTGCTCGTGCCGGTGCCGGCCGCTGATGGCAGTGGCGATGACGGGGACCGGAACGGGTCCTCGGGCGTCGACATTGACGCGGACGGGGTCCGGATCGACGGGGACACGCCGGCCTACCGGTACCTGGTCATGCCCGCCCGGCTGCCCGGCTGATCGGCGGTCCCGCGGCTCCGTCCCGGGTTGGCGCCGACGTGCCGCACCGGCCGCTCGTCGGGGTGCCGCACCGGGTGTAGGGAAGTCGACGGATCGGGGGTGGGCTCATGTATGTGCGGCACGTGCAGCTGAGCGAATTCCGCTCCTGGGGCGCGGTCGACCTGGCGCTGGAACCCGGGGTGAACGTGCTGGTCGGGCGCAACGGCACCGGCAAGACCAATCTGATGGAGGCGCTGGGGTATCTGGCCACCCTGAGCTCGCACCGGGTGGCCACCGACGCGCCGCTGGTCCGGACCGGCTGCGCCCGGGCGATCCTGCGGGCCGCGGTGGTCTCGGCCGGGCGGGAGCTGCTGCTGGAGGTCGAGATCGCCCGCGATCGTCGCAACACGGCGCGGATCAACCGGGCCCCGCTGACCCGCACCCGTGACCTGCTCGGTGTGCTGCGCACGGTGCTGTTCGCGCCGGAGGACCTGGCGTTGGTGCGCGGCGACCCGACCGAGCGGCGGCGGTTCCTGGACGAGGTGCTGATCATGCGGGCGCCCCGGCTGGCCGGGGTGCGGGCCGACTACGAGCGGGTGCTCAAGCAACGCAACGCGCTGCTCAAGACCGCCGGCGCGGCCCGCCGGACCGGCGACCTGTCCACCCTGGACGCCTGGGACGAGCACCTGGTCGCCGCCGGATCCGAGTTGACGCACGCCCGGCTGGCGCTGGTCGCCGAGCTGCGGCCGCACGTGGCCACGGCCTACGCCGACGTCGCCGGCGCCGACCAAACAGTGGACCTGGCCTATCGCTGCACCGTCCCGCTCGGGGCCGAACCGGGCACGGTGGGCGTGCCGGGGCGCGCCGAACTGGCCGTCGCGATGCTCGCCGAGCTGGCCCGGATGCGATCCAAGGAGTTGGAGCGGGGCGTCTGCCTGGTCGGCCCGCACCGCGACGACCTGGAACTGCTGCTGCGCGGCGACCCGGCCAAGGGGTACGCCTCGCACGGCGAGTCCTGGTCGTTCGCGCTCGCGCTGCGGCTCGCCTCGTTCGCCCTGCTGCGGTCCGACGGGGTGGACCCGGTGCTGATCCTGGACGACGTGTTCGCCGAGCTGGACGCCGGCCGCCGGGGCCGGCTGGCCGGACTGGTCGCCGACGCCGAGCAGGTGCTGATCACCGCCGCCGTCGGGGCCGACGTGCCGGCCGAACTCGGTGGCACCCGGTTCGACGTCGCCGGCGGCCTCGTCGCCGCCCATTGAACCGTCCGCGGCGGGGCACCTTCCAACTCAGGGATGAGGGTGCCCGGCCGGCGCCGGGCGGGCCGGGGACAATGGCCCGGTGACCGATCAGGGTGAGCCGCCCGCCGACCGGACCGCCGGCGAACCGACCCGGGCCAGCGGGGCCGACCTGGCCCGCGAGGCGCTGGCCGCGGCCCGGGCGAGCAACGCGGCCCGGCGCAAGGCGGCCGGTCGTTCGGCGCGGGTCGGCTCCGGGTCGGCGGCCCGGCTCCGCCGCCGGCGCTGGTCGGGATCCGGACCGGACGCGGCCCGGGATCCGCAACCGCTGGGGCTGACCATGCGGTCCTGGGTGAAGGCGGCCGGGGCCGGCGCCGACCTGACCAAGGCGACCCTGTTCGGCCGGTGGGAGAGGATCGTCGGCGCCGACGTCGCCGGTCGCTGCACGCCGGTGGCGCTGGTCGACGGCGAGTTGACCGTGCAGGCCGAATCGACCGCCTGGGCCACCCAGATCCGGCTGCTCGCCCCCCAGCTGCTGGCCAAGATCAACACCGAACTCGGCGATCGGGCCGTGGTCCGGATCCGGGCCAAGGGTCCCGCGGGCCCGTCCTGGCGGTTCGGCGAACGGCACGTGCGCGGCCGGGGCCCTCGCGACACCTACGGCTGAGCCGGGGGCCGACCGACTGACCCGGGATGGCCGGGATCAGTGGGACAGGAACCGCAGCACCGCCAGCACCCGTCGATGATCGTCGTGGCTCTCCACCAGCCCGAGTTGGTCGTAGATCAGCGAGACGTGCTGCACGACGGTCTTCTCGGCGATGCCGAGCTTGCGGGCGATGGCCGCGTTGCTGCGCCCCTCGGCGATCAGGGTGAGCACGTCCCGCTGGCGTGGGGTCAGCGCGTCGACCGCCCGGTCCGCCCGTCGGGCCTGCTCCACCATCACCGCGACGACCTCGGGATCGAGCACCGTGCCGCCGTCGACGACCCGCCGGACGTCGTCGAGGAACCCGTCGATATCGGCCACCCGGTGTTTGAGCAGGTACCCGATCCGCCCAGCCCGGTCGTGCAGCAGCTCCTGCGCGTACTCGCGCTGCACGTGGTGGCTCAGCAGCAGCACCGCCTGCTCGGGCCGGTGCGCCCGGATGGCCAGCACCCCGCGCAGCCCGTCGTCGGTGTTCGTCGGCGGCATGCGGATGTCGCTGATCACCAGGTCGGGTCGATGGAGGTCGGCAGCGCGGACCAGGTTCAGCGCGTCGCGGACGTCGGCGACCACCTCGATGCCACCCTCCGCCAGCACCAGGGAGAGGCCGTGGCGCATGAGTGCCTCGTCCTCGGCGAGCACTACCCGCATGGCATCAACGCGAGCATGGTGGTGCCGGCGCCCGGTGGGCTGTCCACGGTGAGGCGCCCGCCGAGAGCGTCCACCCGGTCCTCCAGGCTGCCCAGCCCGCTCCCGGTTCCGGTCCTGGCTCCGCCGACGCCGTTGTCGGCGATCTCGATCCGCAGCTGCCGGTCGACCAGCTCCAGCCGCACCCGCATCCGGTCGGCGCCGGAGTGCTTGACCCCGTTGGTCAGCCCCTCGGCGACCACGTAGAAGGCGGCGCTCTCCACCGGCGGTGGCAGCGGGTGGAACTCGGCGGACGTCTCCAGGTCGGTGGGAATCGGCATCCGGTCGACGATCTCCTGGACGGCGGCGCGAAGGCCACGCTCGAGCAGCAGCGCCGGCAACACGCTCTGCACCAGCGCCCGCAGCTCGTCGATGGCCACGTCCAGACCGGTACGCAGCTCGACGATCTCGGTCCGACGGTCCGCCGGCAATCGGGTGGCGAGCCGTTGCGCGTGGATGGCCAGGAGCACCAGCCGGGCCTGTAGGCCGTCGTGCAGGTCGCGGGCGAGCCGCCGGCGGGCCAGCTCGCCCTCCTGCACGATTCGTGCGCGGGACTGCCGGAGCGTGTCCCGCGAAGCGACGAGCTCGACGACGAGCCGCTGCCGATCCACCGCCACGGCCAGCACCCGGCCGGCGGTACGGACCATCTCCGGATCGCCGACCAGCGTGGCGTCGTAGACGATCGCCCCCACCGGACGTCCGCCGATCTGGATGAACTCCACGGCCCGTCCGGCCCCGACGGTGTCGACCTCGACCTCATCGCCGTCCGCGTCGACGTACCGGCCGGTGCCGTCCATCCGGAACGCCACCCGAGCGGATGGGTCCCCCAGCGTCACGGCGAGCGCGCCGGACAGCTCGGACGGGTCTCGGTCCAGGCCGAACCAGGCGCCCAGCTCGACCACCTCCCCGGTGCGGGCGAAACCGCCGAGCAGCATGCCGAGCACGAAGGCGACCGGCACGATCGCCAACGCGGCCACTTGGACCACGAACAGCACGAGCGGATCCCAGCCGAACAGCGGGACGAACACGTTCGGACCCAGCAGAGTCAGCGCGATCGAAGCGAACACGTAGCCGGCCACCGGGCCGAGCGCCCGCCGCGTTGTCGGACTGCCCGCCCGGATTCGACGGAGCACCAGCACCGCGGCGCCGGTCAGGGCCACCAGGATCAGGCCCAGCTGGATGCGAGTGAACAGCACGTCCAGCTCCGGCCGGTCGCTGATCTGCAGCGGTGTGGTCCCAGGGGGATCGAAGAAGTAGAGGGGGATCTCGAAGACGGTGCAGGTGACGTAGGCCAGGGCAATGACCGCCCGGGACCATCGGCTGCCGGTTCGGCCGGTCGGGTACACCAGCAGCAGGTGCACCAGGACCGCGATGGGCAACGTCGAGCACGCGAAGCCGACCGCGACGAGCGCCGGGATGCCGGTATTGGCCAGACCCGCCAGCAGCCAGAACCAACCGGCCAGCACCAGCACCCCACCGACCCGGTTGCTCGGGCGGCGCCGCCAGGCCAGCAGGCCCGCGGCGCCGTAGGCGAGGCCGAGTACCGGGAACAGCCCGATCAAGAAGAGCGGTCCCGGCTGAGTCCCGGCCTCGAGCAGGACCCACTCCGCGGCCGCCGCGAAGGCCAGCGAGCCGGCCACGAACCAGAGGGCCATGGCGAATCCGGGGGATCGGACCGGTGCCGGCGATCCGGGCGGATGGCGCCGCGACATCACGGATTGATCATCCCAGACGACGCTCCGCTCGGTTCGGTTGCCGGACGGGCCGACCGAGCTCTTCCGGCCGGCACCGGCGTGAGCGCACCGACCTGAGTCCGATGTGCGCACCGCACTCAGCCCCTAGCGTCCGAAAAGTCCTGTGTGCGAGTCAGGAGGCACGGCATGGAGCTTCGAGTGCACGCTTGGCGCCGACCGACGGTGGCGTGTGTCCTGGCCGCCGCCCTCGCAGTGAGTGGGTGTACCGCCGACTCCTCCGCCGGACCCGAATCCGGGTCCGTCTCCGGGTCGGTTTCGGCGAGCGGGTCCTCGGCCGAGTCCGCCGGCGCGCAACCGCCGGACTCGTCGTCGCCCGGTGGGAGCGAGCAGTTCACCCCGATCGTGATGACCGTGATGAGCACCCCGCAGTGGTTCACCGGCACCGACGGGAAGGTGCACCTGACCTACGAGCTCGAGCTGACCAACGCCTTCCCGGTCGCGGTGACCGTCGCCAAGGTCGTCACCCTGAACGCCGATGGCGGCGGGATCGTGCAGACGTTGGCCGGTGACCAACTGTCGGCCTCGATGTCCTTGCTGGTGCCGCAGACGGAGAAGGTCACCCAGTTGCCCGCGGCCACCATCGGCGTGGTCTGGATGGACATCGTGCTCGACGACCCCGCCCAGCTGCCGGAGCGGATCGAGCACGAGTTGACCGTTGACGTGCCGCCAGGCCTGCCCGTGCCCGCGACGATCACCTCGAAGGGTGCACCCGCCGACGTCGCCGTCGACCCGCCGACCGTGCTCGGTCCGCCGTTGACCGATTCCGGCTGGATCGCCGTCGGCAGCTGCTGCGACGGGCCGCACCGCCGGACTGTCCAGCCGATCAACAACGATCTGTGGGTGGCCCAGCGGTTCGCGATCGACTTCAACAAGGTGAACGAGGCGGGCCTGCTCGCCAGCGGCGACCCCACGAAGAACGAGAACTGGTTCACCTACGACCAGCCGGTGCTCGCCGTCGCCGACGCCACCGTCACGACCGCCGTCGACAACCTGCCCGACCAGGTCCCGGAGGCACCGGAGCCGGTGACCATCGAGGACGCCGACGGCAACTACGTCATCCTCGAGGTCGCCGACGCCAAGTACGCCTTCTACGCCCACCTCAAGCCGGGGAGCGTCGCGGTCAAGGCCGGCGACACCGTGACCAAGGGGCAGATCATCGGCCGTACCGGCAACTCGGGTAGCTCGACCGGTTCGCACCTGCACTTCCAGATGATGGACCGGCCGTCGGCGTTGCTGGCCAACGGCGTGCCTTACGTCTTCGACGCCTTCACCCTGACCGGCCGGGGTCCCGCCCTGGCGAACCTGCTGGCGTCGAATCCGGCCACCGATCCGGTGCCGATCGACACCGCCGGCGCCGGCCCCCGGACCGACCAGTTGCCGCTGTCCAGCGACGTGGTCGAGTTCGCCGCCCAGTGAACGGGCCACCGGTCAGACGGCCCGGCCCGACCCACCACCCACCCACATCAGGTGCGCCCGGCGGTTGTAGCCGCCGCTGAGCAGGTTCCGCAGCACCCACCGGGCGGGCCGGCTGAAGGCGCCGACCACCGACGCCGCCGCATCCGGCGGCAGGCCGTCGAGCAGCCAGAAGTACCGGTAGGCCAGCGCCGGGGAACGACCGGTCAGCAGTCCGGCCAGCCCCGCAGTCCGCACTGTCGCAGATCCGGACTCGCCGGCACCGCCCGGCCGGACCGGCGCATCCCCCGCCGGCACCACCGCACACGCCCGGACGGCGGCGTCCCGCACCGCGGCCCGCCGGCCGGGATCCCGCCCCCAGCCGCGGGCCTCGTGCCGCAGCCGGGACAGCGCGACCGCCGGGGCGCCGTCGAGATCGTCCCGCAACCGGTCGGCCAGGAACCCGACGTGGGCCACCAACGCCGCCCGGCGCACCGGCGTGATCGGCTCGTCGAGCACGCCGGCCAGCCGGTTCAGGTCTCGGGCGACCGCGGCCCGGGCCACCGGGCTCGGCGCCGGCGGCGCCACCGGCCGATCCGCCGCGCCGGCCGGCGCGGTACTGACATCCAGGGTCATGTCCACCCGTTCCCCGTCGACTCCCACCGGAACCGGCCGCGTCGAGGCAAGCCCGGATCGATCCGTACCGATCTACACCGGCCGGGTTGCCGGAGTTCGGGAGGCGCACCGCTGATACCGCGGAAAAAGATCACGCCGAGCCGGACCGGGGGACCCGATCGACCGGCGGCGGGAACGGGCGCTGGGCCGTCCGCCGACGCCGCGATCGGCCGATGACTATCGGCCCCTCCCGACAGAGCCGCCACGGCATTCCCAGGTGCCCGCATTGCCGTCCTGGGCGCCGTGCTACCGGTAGACTCGGGAGGGTTTCGTCCGCAAAGGGCCCTGAGATCGCCGCTGACGGATCGGGCGGTTCGCCTCGATCCGATCGCCGACCGGTTGTCGGCGGTCCGTACGGCACCCGGACCCGGCGCGTGCGGCGCCTCCCGAGCGCTTGCGCGGGGCCATCGATCCGTCGCCGACAGGGCGACCGGCGGTGGTCGCCGACCTCCGGTGCCCGGGCAACGAGCGAGCACAGGAGTACGTAGGTCCGTGACGACGAAGAAGAGCGAGTACGGCGCGTCCTCGATCACCGTGTTGGAGGGCCTGGAGGCCGTCCGCAAGCGGCCCGGCATGTACATCGGCTCGACCGGTGAACGCGGCCTGCACCATCTGGTGTGGGAGGTCGTCGACAACGGCGTCGACGAGGCGATGGCCGGATTCGCCGACCGGGTCGAGGTGATCCTGCGGGCCGACGGCGGCGTGACCGTCATCGACAACGGGCGGGGCATCCCGGTCGAGATGCACCCGAAGGAGAAGCGGCCGACGGTCGAGGTGGTGCTGACCGTGCTGCACGCCGGCGGCAAGTTCGACTCCGACGCGTACGCGGTGTCCGGCGGCCTGCACGGGGTCGGCGTCTCCGTCGTCAACGCGCTGTCGACCCGGCTGGACGTCGAGATCCACCGGGACGGCAAGGCGTACGCCCAGTCGTACCGCAACGCCAAGCCGGGCCCGCTGGAGACCCTCGGCCCGAGCGACCGGACCGGCTCGTCGGTGACGTTCTGGCCGGACCCGACCATCTTCGAGACCACCGAGTTCAAGGTGGAGACGGTGTCCCGCCGGCTGCAGGAGATGGCCTTCCTGAACAAGGGCCTGACCATCACCCTGCGCGACGAGCGGCGCACCGACGTCGAACTGGAGGAACTGGCCGAGAGCGGCTCCACGGCCACCCCGGCGGCGGACGATTCGGCCAAGGCCAAGCCGTGGAAGCCGATGGAGAAGACCTTCCACTACCCGGGTGGGCTGGTCGACTACATCAAGCACCTCAACCACACCAAGGACCCGATCCACCCGACGATCATCGGCTTCGAATCCAAGGGCGACACCATGGAGGTGGAGGTCGCCATGCAGTGGAACTCGTCCTACAACGAGTCCGTGCATTCCTTCGCGAACACCATCAACACCCACGAGGGCGGCACCCACGAGGAGGGATTCCGGGCCTCGCTGACCTCGGTGGTGAACAAGTACGCCACCGACAAGAAGCTGCTGAAGGAGAAGGACGACAAGCTCTCCGGCGAGGACGTCCGCGAGGGCCTGGCCGCGATCATCTCGATCCGGCTGCGCGAACCCCAGTTCGAGGGCCAGACCAAGGGCAAGCTGGGCAACACCGAGGCGAAGTCGTTCGTGCAGAAGGCCTGCAACGAATGGATCACCGACTGGTTCGAGCGCAATCCGACCGAGGCGAAAACCATCATCAGCAAGGCGGTCTCGTCCGCCCAGGCGCGGGCGGCCGCCCGCAAGGCGCGGGACCTGGTGCGGCGCAAGGGCGCCCTGGAGATCGGCGGCCTGCCCGGCAAGCTGGCCGACTGCCGGTCGACGGACCCGAGCAAGTCGGAGTTGTACATCGTGGAGGGCGACTCGGCCGGTGGCAGCGCCAAGTCCGGCCGCGATTCGATGTACCAGGCGATCCTGCCGATCCGCGGCAAGATCATCAACGTGGAGAAGGCCCGGATCGACCGGGTGCTGCGCAACACCGAGGTGCAGTCGCTGATCACCGCGCTGGGCACCGGCATCCACGACGACTTCGACCTGGCCAAGCTGCGCTATCACAAGATCGTGCTGATGGCCGACGCCGACGTGGACGGCCAGCACATCCGCACGCTGCTGCTGACCCTGCTGTTCCGGTTCATGCGGCCGCTGGTCGAGGCCGGCCACGTGTACCTGGCCCAGCCACCGCTGTACAAGCTCAAGTGGACCAAGGGCGCCCACGAATTCGCCTATTCGGACCGGGAGCGGGACGGGCTGATCGCCGAGGGGGAGCGGGCCGGCCGGCGGTTGATCAAGGACGAGGGCGTCCAGCGGTACAAGGGCCTGGGCGAGATGAACGCCAAGGAACTGTGGGAGACCACCATGGACCCGGCCAACCGGCTGCTGCTGCAGGTGACCCTGGAGGACGCGGCCACCGCCGACGAGCTTTTCTCGGTGCTGATGGGTGAGGACGTCGAGGCCCGCCGGGCGTTCATCACCCGGAATGCCAAGGACGTCCGATTCCTGGATCTGTGAATCGCGTGGGACCGCGATGTGTCGATTACATGAACGGCATGCGAGTTGCATCACAGCTGATGAGAGCCGCCCCACACCGTTCCCGGCAATTGCCCCGGGATCGCCCCGGGAAATGGCGGCGGCCCCGCGTTATGCACAGTAATCATCCACATGTGGATATGTCCGCCGTCGGCCGTGACGGTTTCGTGATATTCGGAAGGGCTGACCAGTCGTGACCGGTCCCACCTCGGGCGAACACGATCGCACCGAACCCGTCGACATCCAACAGGAGATGCAGCGGTCGTTCATCGATTACGCGATGAGCGTGATCGTCTCGCGCGCGTTGCCGGACGTGCGGGACGGCCTGAAGCCGGTGCACCGACGGGTGCTCTACGGCATGTACGACTCGGGCTTCCGGCCCGACCGGTCGACGGTGAAATCGTCCCGGGTGGTCGGCGACGTCATGGGCAATTACCACCCGCACGGCGATTCGCCGATCTACGACACCGTCGTCCGGATGGCCCAGCCGTGGTCGTTGCGCTACCCGATGATCGACGGCCAGGGCAATTTCGGGTCGATGGGCAACGATCCGCCGGCGGCCATGCGGTACACCGAATGCCGGCTCACCCAGCTGGCGATGCTCATGCTCGACGGCATCGGCGAGAACACCGTCGACATGGTGCCCAACTACGACAACAAGACGGTCGAACCGACCGTGCTCCCGGCCCGGATCCCGAACCTGCTGGTCAACGGTTCGTCCGGAATCGCGGTCGGGATGGCCACCAACATCCCCCCGCACAACCTGCGCGAGGTCGCCTCCGCGGTCGTCTGGGCGCTGGAGAACCCCGATGCCGCACCTGAGGAGCTGCTCGCGGCCGCGATGGAGCGGATCAAGGGGCCGGACTTCCCGACCGGCGCGCTGATCGTCGGCACCGACGGGATCGCCGACGCCTACCGGACCGGCCGCGGGTCGATCCGGATGCGCGCCGTGGTGAACATCGAGGAGGACGCCAAGGGCCGCACCATCCTGGTCGTCACCGAGCTGCCCTATCAGGTGAACCCGGACAACCTGGTCGAGGCGATCGCCGGGTTGCACAAGGACGGCAAGATCGCCGGGATCGCGGACATCGCGGACGAGTCGTCCGACCGGGTCGGCATGCGGATCGTGATCACGCTCAAGCGGGACGCGGTGGCCAAGGTGGTGCTGGCCAATCTGTTCAAGCACACCGCGCTGCAGACCAGCTTCGGCGCGAACATGCTGGCCATCGTCGACGGGGTCCCCCGCACCCTGCGGCTGGACCAGATGATCAGCCTGTACGTGGCCCACCAGATCGAGGTCATCGTCCGGCGCACCCAGTACCGGCTGGACAAGGCCGAGGAACGCGCGCACATCCTGCGCGGCCTGGTCAAGGCGCTGGACATGCTGGACGAGGTCATCGCGCTGATCCGGCGTTCGCCGTCGGCCGAGGAGTCCAAGGCCGGGCTGATGGAGCTGCTGGACGTGGACGACGTCCAGGCCACCGCCATCCTGGACATGCAGCTGCGCCGGCTGGCCGCCCTGGAACGGCAGCGGATCATCGACGAGTTGGCCGAGCTGGAACTGGTCATCGCCGACCTGCGGGACATCCTGGCCAAGCCGGAACGGCAGCGGGCGATCATCCGCGACGAGCTGAACGTGGCGGTCGACAAGCACGGCGACGACCGGCGCACCCGGCTGGTGCCCTACGACGGCGACGTCTCGGTCGAGGATCTCATCGCGGTCGAGGACGTGGTGGTCACCATCACCCGCACCGGGTACGCCAAGCGCACCAAGACCGACCTGTACCGGGCCCAGCGGCGCGGCGGCAAGGGCGTGCAGGGCGCGGCGCTGAAGCAGGACGACATCGTCGCGCACTTCTTCGTCTGCTCGACCCACGACTGGCTGCTGTTCTTCACCAACAAGGGCCGGGTGTACCGGGCCAAGGCGTACGAGCTGCCGGAGGCGAACCGCAACGCCCGCGGCCAGCACGTGGCGAACCTGCTGGCCTTCCAGCCGGACGAGCGGATCGCCGAGGTCATCCAGATCCCGCACTACCAGGCGGCGCCCTACCTGGTGCTGGCCACCAAGGGCGGGCTGGTGAAGAAGAGCGAACTGGCCGCGTTCGACTCCAACCGGGCCGGCGGGATCGTGGCGATCAACCTGCGGGACGACGACGAGCTGGTCGGGGCGGTGCTCTGCGACGCGGGGGCCGACCTGCTGCTCATCTCGGCGGAGGGTCAGTCGATCCGGTTCCACGCCTCGGACGAGGCGCTGCGGCCGATGGGCCGGGCCACCTCCGGGGTGCTGGGCATGCGATTCAACGCCGGCGATGAACTTCTGTCGATGTCGGTCGTCTATGAAGGGGCGCAGGTATTGGTCGCGACCGAACGCGGCTACGCCAAGCGGACCGACATCGAGGAGTATCCGGTGCAGGGCCGCGGCGGCAAGGGCGTCTTGACGATCCAGTACGACCGCCGGCGTGGCAAGCTGGTGGGCGCCCTGATCGTCGACCTGGACACCGAGGTGTACGCCATCACGTCCGGCGGCGGGGTCATCCGGACCCAGGCGCGGGAAGTGCGCAAGGCGAAACGACAGACCATGGGAGTGCGGTTGATGAACCTGTCCGAGGGGGACAGCCTGGTGGCCATCGCCCGGAACGCCGACGACGAGCCGGCCAACGGCGCCGGTCCCGCCGGTTCCGGCGGGGGGTCGTCGTGACCGCGCCGCCCGGCCCCGGTCCGGCTCAGGCCACCGGTGCGCCGGCCGGGCCCGGCGGTCCGGACGGCGGCATGGCGTCCCCGCAGCAGGTCG
>JBDHZW010000009.1:0-39681 GCA_039812105.1 Nakamurella sp. | reverse complement strand
GTTAGTCACCGGCCGGATGCCCGGGGTCCATCCGCCGGCAGCATGGAGGTTTCGACCGCCGGCATGCTTGGTGACATGCGTGGTTCCACAGCATCTGCGACGGTGCCGGCGGCGACGACGCACACCTCGGACCGTGATCGGGTGACCGCCGTCTCGTGGGCCGGCCGGGTGGCCGCGTTGATCGACGGCTTGGTCGACCGGGCCCACGGGCTCTGGCCGCTCGGGTACGGTGTGCTGCACCTTCCGACCGGAGAATCCGTATTCGTTCCTGCTCATCGCCCGGACGATCCGGCCTGTGCGGGCGCCCACGTCGGCTACTTCGCCTCGCGGATCGGGCCGAACTGCGGTGCGAACCCTCTCCCTCGGCAACGCGGCGGGAGCGGGCTGCGACCACTGGCCCTGGATTGGTTCGCCCGTGAAATCGCCGGCGGGACGGCCCCGGCCGTCCGACACGTGGTGGACCTGCGCACCGGTGAGCTGTGGGTCGAACACGTCCACCGGGACGCGTGAACCCGGCTCGGCCGGGCATCGGCGGCTGAGCCGGGGCCGACGGTCGTGCAGCAGGCGGTCGGTGACCACCGAGTAGCTGCATCCAGAGGGCCAGATCGCCGGCGCCCGGCTGCGCGAACCATGGGCCTCACGATCGAGGCCGATCCGGCCACGGCGCAGACCGACCTGAACGCCGCGCCGGCCGACTCAGGTCGGTCGAAGCGGGCCGCCACCGGCCCGGACCCGGTGCTACTCCGGTAGCATGCCGGTATGAAGCTCAGCGTGAGCCTACCGGACGAGGATGTCGCCACCTTGGATGCGTTCGCTCGCACGGCTGGCCTGCCATCGCGATCGGCGGCGTTGCAGCACGCCATCCGCTTGCTGCGGCTGCCCGAACTGGAACGGGACTACGAGGCGGCCTGGGACGAGTGGGCAGGGTCTGGCGAGCAGGCCGCCTGGAGCGCGACATCTGCCGACGGGATCGTGGATGCGGCGCGGTGAGATCCGGCTCGCCGACCTGGACCCGGCCCGCGGAGGCGAAGCGCGCAAGCGACGACCTGCGGTCATCGTGAGCAACGACCGCGCCAACCTGACCGCCGCGCGCCTTGGCCGAGGAGTGGTCACGGTGGTCCCGGTCACCAGCAACACAGATCGCATTTTCCCGTTCCAGACGCTGCTGCCCGCGGCAACGACCGGCCTTCGGCACGACTCCAAGGCCCAGGCCGAACAGGTCCGTTCCATCGCGGTCGAACGGCTTGGGGCAGTCCTCGGCCACGTGCCGGCCGATGTCATGGGCGAACTCGACAACGCTCTCCGACTGCATCTGCAGCTGTAGAGCGTCCAAATCCAAGCTCGCCCAACCAAGCTCGGACCTCTGACCCGAGTTCGACGTACTCCCAGGTCGTCAATGCTATTGGCTGCAGGCGACCGACGCATGGCCTGGTCGATGTGGCCGGAGGGGCAGGACCCTGGCCATCCCCCAGCTCGGCGGGACCAGGATGTCGCGCCCCCGCACGTGGCTGCTCCATTGGCGGACGCCACCATCCCGCCGGCGTTCACGAACATCGAGCCGACCTGGGATCCCCGGGCCGGCACGTTGAACACCATCGCGCAGAAAGTCTGACGGCGGGAACGCCGACCGAGCTGCCCGATCTGTAGGACATCTACGACCTGCGTCAGCTCGCGGCTCTACGCTCGGGTCCGGCCGGGGCCGGCTGATGACTCGGTCGCGATCGGTCCGACGCCCGCTGTTCTGCGACAGCCTCAGGCCAATCTTGGTATCGGTATCGGGCCGGTTCTTCGCTCCGACCACCCAGTCCGTGGGCCTCACGCAGGCGTGCTGATCGACAGGAATTCGGTGAGCCGGCGCAGCCGGAAGCCCAGTGCCAGGTACAGCGCGACGGCCGGGTTGGTGGCCAGCGCGTGCAGCAGCACCCGGTCGCCGCGGTCGGCGATGCCGGCGCCGACGGCGGATACCAGGCTGCTGGCCAGCCCGCGGCCCCGGTAGGCGGGGTCGGTGCAGACAGCACTGATCTCGGTCCAGCCGGCGGGGTGCAGCCGCTCACCGGCGAGCGCGACCAGCCGACCGCCGTGCCGGATGCCCAGGTAACGGCCCAGCTCGATGGTGCGCGACCGGAACGGGCCCGGCCGGGTGCGTTCGATCAGGTCGAGGATCTGCGGCACGTCGTCGGGTCCGAGCTCGATGGCATCGGGGTCGGGTCGTTTGTCCAAGGCGACGTCGACCAGCTGCACGCCCTGCCCGATCGTCGTCGACTCCCAGTCCGCCGGTGGGTTGATGTCCGACCCGGACAGCGCGAACGTGGCGTCCGGGCCGACCAGCGCGGCGACGTCGGCCCAGCCCTGGGGATCGGCGGGGTCGGCGAGCGCCACGAACGGCGCGACGTCCGGGTGGTACCGCGCCGCGGACCCGTGCCGCTCGGCCAGGTTTCGGTGGTGCGGGCCGGTGAGCGAGGCCCAGACGATCTCGTCGAGCACCGGGTCGCCCAGGGTCGGGTCGGGGGTGGGCAGGTCAAGGGCCAGCGTCATGACGCCACCAGCCGGCCGGCCGGCGCCCGGTGCGGGCGGGGCGCCGGACGGGCCAGCCCAAGATGGTCACGCAACGTACTGCCCGTGTAGTCGGCGCGGAACGCGCCGCGCTCCTGCAGGATCGGCACCACCGTGTCGGCGAACTCGGCCAGGCCGTCCGGGGTGATGTGCGGGACCAGGATGAACCCGTCGCTCGCGTCGGCCTGCACATACCGGTCGATGTCGTCGGCCACCGACTCCGGGGTGCCGACGAACGTCTGCCGTCCGGTCACCTCGATCACCACCTCGCGCAGCGAGAGCCCCTTGGCCGCGGCCAGTTCCCGCCACTGCGCCGCGACGGCCACCGGGTCGCGGAAGTGCCGCACGGACGCCCGCCCGCGGGACAACGTGTGTTCGCCCAGGACCGGATCGACGTCCGGGAGCGGGCCGTCCGGGTCGTAGCCGGACAGGTCGCGGTTCCACAGCTGCTCGGCGAACGCGATCGCGGTGGCCCCGCTGACCTGCTGACGGCGCACGTGTACGGCCCTCTCGGCCGCTTCGGCGGCGGTGTCGCCCAGGATGAACGTCGCCGCGGGCAGCACCAGCAACTCGTCCCGCCGCCGGCCGTACGTAGCGAGCCGGCCCTTGACGTCGGCGTAGAAGGTCTGCCCGGCCTCCAGGGTGCCGTGCATGGAGAAGATGGCGTCCGCGGCGGACGCCGCGAACTCTCGCCCGGCGTCGGAGTCGCCGGCCTGGAAGATCACCGGCCGACCCTGCGGGCCGGTCGGCACGTTGAACTGCCCCTCGATGTCGAAGTGGTTGTCCCGCACGGCGAACCCGCCGGGCACCCCTGTCTCGTCCAGGCCGGACAGGAAGGTGCCTGCCGCCTTGTCGGGATCGACCCGCACGCCGTCCCAGGAGTCGAACAACGCGGTCGCCGCATCCAGGAACGAACGGGCTCGCTCGTAACGCTGCTCCTGCGGGAGGAAACCGCCGCGGCGGAAGTTCTCGCCGGTGAACGCATCCCACGAGGTGACCACGTTCCAGGCGGCCCGGCCGGCCGACAGGTGGTCCAGGGTGGCGAACTGCCGGGCCACCTCGTAGGGCTCGTTGAACGTCGAGTTGATGGTCCCGGTCAGGCCGAGCCGGTCGGTCACGCCGGCCAGCGCGGCCAGCACGGTGAACGTGTCCGGCCGGCCCACCACATCCAAGTCGTAGATCTTCCCCGCCTGTTCCCGCAGCCGCAGACCCTCGGCCAGGAACAGGAAGTCGAACTTGGCCCGCTCGGCGATCCGCGCGAAGCGCACGAACGAGTCGAACTCGATGTGGCTGCCCGACCGGGCGTCGCTCCACACCGTGGTGTTGTTGACGCCGGGGAAGTGGGCGGCCAGATGGATCTGCTTGCGCACCCGGCTCATGCGGTGACTCCTTCAAGGGCGTAACGGTTCTCGGGGCGGGGAAGGTCCAGCAGTGCGCGCAGGGTGCCCGCCGCGTACTCGCGGCGCAGCAGGCCGCGCGCCTGCAATTCGGGGACCAGGCCGTCGACGATCAGGTCCAGGTCGTCGGGCAGGGCCGCCGGCCGAAGCCGGTAGCCGGTGATCCCGACCCGCGTCCAGTCGGCCAGCAGGTCGGCCAGCGCGGTCACCGATCCGGCGAAGACGAGCGCGTCCGAGCGGTACTCACTGCCGTCCAGGGCGTCCAGCCGGGCCTTGCGCTCGGCCCCCGACTCACCCGGCCGGTCCAGAAGGACCACCAGGTCGGCGAAGATGTGCGCCGGATCGCCGGCGCCGCGCAGGGTGCCGACCAGCGCGGCCGCCTCTGCCCGGTCGTGCGGGGTGACGAACACGACGTCGGAATGGCCGGCGGCGAACCGGAGCGGGCGGTTCGTCAGGGCCGGCGCGGCGTGGGCGAGAGCGGCCACCATCGGTTGCCCCTGGGGTGGCCGCGGGGTGATCGACGGCCCCTTCACCGAGAAGTGGCGTCCCTGGAAGTCGATGGCGTGCAGACGGTTCCGGTCGATGAACCGGCCGGTGACGGCGTCCCGGATCTCGGCGTCGTCCTCCCAGCTGTCCCAGAGCCGGCGGATCACCTCGACGTAGTCGGCGGCCTCGTCGAACAGCTCGTCCACCAGGTCACGGGCCTGCGCCGACAGCGGCCCGCGCAGGTCGATCTCCGGGATGTAGCGGCGGCCGACGTGGTCGCCGTCGGCGGCCCGCGGGGCGACCTGGACCCGCACCCCGGCGCGGCCCCGGCTCACGTAGTCCAGGGTGGCGATCGCCTTCGACAGGTGGAACGGCTCGGTGTGCGTCACCACGGCGGTCGGCACCAGCCCGATGTGCCCGGTGGCCGGCGCGATCCGGGCGGCGAGTTGGACGGCGTCCAGCCGTCCGCGGACCTGGTCGTTGCGCCCGTCCGGTCCGCGGACATCGGTGGATTGCAGGCCGAACGAGTCCTCCAGGGTGATCAGGTCGAGCCGGCCGCGTTCCGCGGTGCGGGCCAGGTCGACCCAGTAGCCGGGGGCGAACAGGTCGGCCGGCCGGGCGTTCGGCTCGCGCCAGCCGGCCGGGTGCCAGCCGGCCCCCTCCAGGGCGGCGGCCAGGTGCAGATGGGTCACGAGAGCAGTGCCTTTCCGGGTGTGAAGGGGGTGCGCGCACGCAAGGCGCCGGCGCCGGCGGCAAGCACCGCGGCGTGCCGATGGACGTAATCGTCGACGATGTCGGCAAGCCCCGCCAGGTCCGTCTCCTCCAGCAGCAGGCTCGGCGCCGGCAACGTGGCGCCGAGTTCGCTCAGCACCGGCCGCAACTGCAGGTCGGCCAGGTTCCGGTGGGCCGGGCCGCCGGCCACGGTCAGCGGGACGACGACCGTGCCGGCCAGCGAGCCGGCCGGCAGGGTGTCCAGGAACAGCTTGAGCAGGCCGGAGAAGCTGGCCTTGTAGGTCGGCGTGGCCAGCACCAGAATGCCCGCCGCCCGGGCCGCCGCGGACGCATCCGCGGCCGCCGGGGACAGCCGCCAGGGCGCGAGCAGGCCGTCGGCCAGCGCGGCCAGATCGATCGGCTCGACCAGTTTCGGTTCTGCGCCGGCCAGTGGCAGCCGCTCGGCCAGTGCGGTGGCCAGGGCGGTGGCCGCGGTCAGGGTGCGGGAACCCGGCTTCGGGTTGCCCACGACGGTGACGATCGGCAGGTGGGCCACCGCTCACCAGGCCAGGGTCGCGTGCCGTCCGGTCACCCGGTTCGGAGCTCGCTCCCCGGCGTTGACCGGCACGGGCAGGTGATTGTCCGGCACCGGCGCCGGGCAGGTGCCGAATTCGGTGAACGCGAACGGCAGGTTCACCGTCCGGTTGAAGTCCACTACCACGGTGCCGTTCTCGTCGGGTGCGTCGATGCTGACGACCCGCCATCCGGCGGTCAGCCGGCCGTTGGTCGGGTCGGTGAACGCCAGATTCAGCCGGCCCTGGGGGCCGGCGGTCGCGGTGAGCCGGTAGGTCGTGTCGCCGATGCGCAGGTCGACCGTGCCGACGGCGGTCACCTGCTGCCGCAGGTCCGGCCGGGCGGTCTCCACCCTGATCGCGGTCGCCGCGGCCAACGGGGTGAAGGTGCCCGAGTGCACCCAGGTCGGGTCCACCGGGAAGGTCGGCACACCGCGGAACGCCAGCCGCTCCGGGCCTTTCGGGTCGCGGACCCGGACGGCGTCGCGGCCGCCGCGGCGCACCAGTTCGACGATCCGTTCGCCGTCGCGCACCCAGTGCAGTGAGCCGCCCTCGTCGACCCGGCCGGCGATCGAACCCTCTACCGGCGTGCCGGCGGCCGGCCCGTTGGCGTGGGTCAGCCGGTCCGCGCGGGTCGCGGTGACGTGGGCCCAGCCGCCGGAGCTGTGCCACCGGCCGGGCAGCCCGGACAGCACCGTCGGGACGTCGGGCAGCCAGTGGAACGCGGTGATGGACAGCCAGCCGTGCTCGACCCGCAGGTCCGCCTCGCGGGCGGCGTGCCAGCGGGTCCAGCCGGCGGTCAGCTCGTCCTGGTCCGGTGTGATGGACGGGTCGGTGATGGTCATGATCGTTGTCCCTTCTCGGATCGGTCAGCGGGTCGTGCCGGCCAGCGCGGGCGCGTGACCGTTGGATCGTTCCTCGGCGTGGGCGGCGGCGTCCCGGCGCGCGACCTCCGCCCGGACCAGCGGGATCACGTAGCGGCCGAAATCGATGGCGTCGTCGTAGATGTCGTAGCCGCGGGCAGACAGCAGGGTGATGCCCAGGTCGTAGTAGTCCAGCAGGGCGGCCGCCACCGTGTCCGGGGTGCCGACCAGTGCAGTCGAGTTGCCCTGACCGCCGGTGAGTTTCGTCGGCGCGGTCCATAGCGCCCGGTCGTGCCGGTCGGTCCCGGCCGATGCCGCCAGCAGCCGCTGCGCGCCCGCGTTCTCCGGGGCGGACGACCGGTGGTGGCCGGGCTTCCCGCCGGCCGCGTTCCCTTCGATCCGGCCCAGGATGGATTCGGCCTTGGCCCAGGCCAGCTCCTCGGTGGGCGCGATGATCGGCCGGAACGCGATCTGCAGCCGGGGCCGCTCCCGGCCGGCCCGCGCGGCCGCCTCCTCGATGGACGCGATCTGCTGCCGGGTGCCGGCCAGCGGCTCGCCCCACAAGGCATAGACGTCGGACTCGGCCGCGCCCACCCGGTAGGCCGCCGGCGACGACCCGCCGAACGACACCCGCGGCCGGGGCCGCTGCACCGGGCGGATGTCGGCGCGGAACCCGCGGATGTCGTAGTGCGTCCCGGCGAAGTCGAACGCGTCCGGTGACGTCCACGCCTGCTTGACGATCCGGATGTACTCGCCGGTTCTTTCGTAGCGGGAGTCCTTGTCCAGGTGGTCGCCCTCGGCGGCCTGATCGGCGGTGGAACCGCCGGTGATGAAATGCACCTCGGCCCGGCCGCCGGACAAGTGGTCGAGGGTGGCGACGGTTTTGGCGAAGTAGGTGGGGGCTGACGTGTTCGGCCGGTGCGCCACCACCAGGTTGATCCGTTCGGTCTGCCCGGCCACGTAGGCGGCGACCTGCGCCGGGTCGGGGAAGCCGGAGTGGTAGGCGAACAGGATCCGGTCCCAGCCGTGATCCTCGTGGGCGCGGGCCAGCCGGCGGGTGTACTCCAGGTCGAGGGGGCCGCCGCGGCGGGCGGTGACCTCGCTGGCCGGGCTGGTGCCGGCGATTCCCAAGAACTCAACGGGCATGGGAACTCTCCTTCTTCTGATGTGTGATGGCGGGGGCACTGCGTGGGACGGTGACCGATGTGCTGAGTTCGGCCAGGATGTGCCGGGCGACGGCGTCGTTCTGCCGGAAGCCCGGCCCGTTGAAGCCGGGCCGGGAGAACCCCGCCGAGCCGGCCGAGCCGGACACCGACGGGCCGAGCAGGAACCGGCGCGGGTGCACCGTCCGGTCGGCGCGGACCGCCCGGGACAGTTCGTCGGCCAGCAACTGGCCGCCGCCGAGGGACCGGCCGTTCGTGTCGTGCAGGTTATCGGCGGCCAGTTCCCCGTCGGCCAGCAGTCCACGGATCACCGGGTCGGTGGCCGCCCGGACGTCCGGCCGGGGCAGCCGCGCGTCGACCAGCGCCCGGGCGGTGATCGCGCCGGGCGCGGCCGGGCTGCGGCCGACGAACCGGCCGTTCTCGATGTCGATCTGCAGGTCGGGCCCGGCGAAGTGGACCAGGCCGGCCCGGTGCAGGGCGAGCAGTTCGGCCAGCCGGCGCGGCGGCGGACCGCTGGCCAGGAACGAGAAGAATCCGTGGAAATCGCCCTCCACGAAACGGATCCGGTCGGTCGGGGCGATCAGCTCGCGGGTGACCAGCACGTTCAGCACGCCGTAGACGGTCAGCAACGCGTCGAACACCGCGGCGTCCGCTGAGAAGTACGGGTCGGCCCGCCGCCGCAGGTCGCCCTCGATGTGCTCGACGATCGCGTCGGACAGATCGGCCCGGGATCCGAAGAAGCCGCCCGTCAGCGGCCGGTCGATCCGGGGCAGCTCGAACCGGTCCTGCTGCTTGGGCACCGCCTGCTCGACGGCGCGGGAGAAGGCGTCGCTGCCCACCGTCGTCGCCGCCAGTACCGCGCTGAAGTCGTCCCAGCCGGTCAGCACCCGGTCGGGATGGGCGGCGAAGAGCCGCCGGTAGTGCGCGGCGGTCAGTTCCTTGGCCATCAGCGGCCAGACGTCCCGCCGGAAATCCAGCGGGCGACCGTCCGCGGCGGCGGTGACGGCCTCGACGGTGAAGTGGAGCGGCGGCGCCGGCGTCGCCCCGGGCACCGCGTAGCCGATCTTCGCGTGGTACGGGACGCCACGGCGGGAGCCGGCGTACAGCACCGGTTCCCGGCCGCTGGGGTGATAGGTCAGGGCGCCGGAGCCGTTCTCGGTGAAGGAGCCGCCGCGGCCCTGGGTGACTAGCACCATCAGGTCGATGAAGGCCAGCCCGAGGCCGCGGACCAGCACCGGCTCGCCCGGGCGCAGGTCGGACAGGTCCAGATCAGCCGTGTAGCCGGGCGGAACGTAGGTCAGGGCGTGCGACTGCGCGGCCGCGACCAGCCGGCGCTGCTCGGCGGTGGGCTCGCGGTCCAGGAACCCCTGGGCCAGCACGAGGACGTCGGCGGTCAGCCGGGTGCCGTCGGCCAGCCGGACCTCCTGCCCGCCGGGGGAATCGATCACGGCGACCGCCGTCGACAGGTGTTCGATCACCCGGACGTCGGCCGGCAGGGCCGCCACCGCCCGTTCGTACGCCCATCGCAGGTAGTGCGACTGCACCCGCCGGGACGCGAAGTCCTCCGGGCCGAGCCGGTCGGCTTCGTCGGCCAGGCCGGCCGCGGCCAGGATCTCGCGGCCGGGTCCGGCCACCCACTCGTCCAGGGCGGGCCCGGGCACGATCGGGCCGGCGCAGGTGACCGATTCGTCGGTGAAGATGGTGACGTCGCGGGCGATCGAGTTCATCCACAGCAACTCGCTCTGGTCGCCCCGCCAGATCCGCCCGCCGCCGGCCGGGTGCGGGTCGACCACGTGGATGTCCAGCGGGCCGGGGTCCAGGTCGGCGTCGGAATCGGCGGTGCTGGCGGCGATCCGCTCGAGCAGCCCGACCGTACGTGGGCCGCCGCCCACGAAAACCATCGTGCGGCGCGTCATACCCGGATCCCGTTGACGGCACGAGAGTGCAGCTGGCGGCGGCTGTCCGGGTCCAGCACGAGCGGGTTCGTCCGCACCACCGGCGACGTCGCTGCTGACTCCTGTTCGGGCAGCGTCGCTCCGGTGCGGGGCGAGTGCCACGGGGCGAGCCCCGCGCCGGGCACCAACTCCTTGCCGAACGGCAGCGGGCCGACCGTCTCCGGGTCGGCGGTCAGATCGAAGCGGGGCGTGTAGCCGGCCCGCAGGTACAGCTCTCGCGCCTCCGGCTGGCGGGGACCGGTCGTCAGGTGCATTCGCCGGTAGCCCAGCCGGACCGCGGCCGCCTCCAGTTCGGCCATGACCCGCAGGCCCAGACCGCGCCGGCGGTGCCGGTGGGCCGTCCAGACCCGCTTGACCTCCGCCGTGGTGCGGTCGTAGCGGCGGATGGCACCGCCGGCGACGGGCCCGTCGCCCTCGGTCAGCAGCACGAAACAGCCGTTCGGCTCGACGAAGTCGTCCACCGGAACCTCGGTGAGCTGCGTGTTCGCCGACTCCCGGCCGTAGCGGGTGCCGTATTCCACGATCAGGTCGGTCAGCAGGGGCCGCAGCCGCGGGTCGGTCGGGCCGACCCGGTCCACCTGCAGGTCCGGCGATCCGGCGATCGGGGACACCCGGGGCCCGCCGACCGCGTCCACCCGCTGCGGCAGGGCGCCGGCCGTGGCCGGGCCGGCCAGAGTGGCCAGGAACTCGTCGGTGACCTGGGCGACCGGCGCGAGCGACGCCGGATCCAGCAGCACCCCGCCGTCCGGGAAGACCCGCACATGCACGGACGGGACGAACCAGCCGGGCGTGACGTGCGCGGCGCCGAGCGCGGACAGCAGCGGGCGCAGCGCGTAGTCGACGGCCAGCACGTGCGCGCTGGATCCGCCGGTGGCCAGCGGCAGCACCGTCTTACCGCGGAAGGCGAACTGCGGGAGCAGGTCCAGGAAGACCTTGAGCAGCCCCGAGTAGGCCGACTGGTACACCGGGGTGGCCACCACGAGCGCGTCGGCGTCGCGGACGGCAGCGACCGCCTCGATCAGCGCGGGGTGGGTGACGTCGCCGACGAGCAGGGGAGTGGCCGGCAGCGTGCGCACCGGCAGGGTGCGGACGGTGTGCCCGGCCGCGGTCAGTCGCCGATTGACGTGCGTGACGAGCGCGTGCGTGCTCGACACCGGCTGCGGGCTGGCGGAAATGCTCAGGATCGACGACATGGGTTGCTCCGTCACGGTGGTGGGTTCGGGGTCAGGCGCGGCCGGCGGGGATCGGCGCCGGAGCCCGGGCGCGGAGCCGGAACAGGTCGGGTGTCTCGACGGTCCCGTTCACCAGGCCGGTGACCAGCTCGCCGATCGCCGGGGCGAACTTGAAGCCGTGCCCGGAGAAGCCGGCCGCGACGGTGATCGGCCCGGCCCGGTCGACGACGAAGTTCCCGTCCGGGGTCGAGGTGTACAGGCAGGTGGTGGCGGTCGCGGTGGCCGGGTCGACGCCGGGCAGCCAGCGGGCCGCATACTCGCGGAGCCGCTCGACGCCGGCCGGGTCGGGGCGGAAGTCGCGATGCTCCGGGGTGGTGCGCGGGCCGGTGCCGTGCTCGCCGACCTTGACGCCGTCCGGCGAGGCCAGCCCGTAGATTCCGGCGCCGATGTGCGCCAGACCCGGATGGTGCAGGAAACTCGGCCAGCCGACCGGAGTCTCCAGCGGGGACAGGTGCACCGGCTGTTCCTGGGTGGTCACCAGGGGCGGCAGCCGGCGGGCCAGTTCGGGAACCGAGCCCAGGATCTCCGGCGTCCATGCCCCGGCGGCGACCACGACCTGGTCGAAGCGGATCGACCCGGACCCGGTGAGCACCCGGATCCCGGAGGGGCTGGTACGCAGGCCGGTGGCCGGGATGTGGAACCAGGTCTCGGCGCCCTCCACCCGGGCCCGGCGTTGCAGGGCGGCGACGGCCGCATCGGCGTGCAACCGCCCGGAATCGGGGTGGTGCAGCACCATCCCGTCGAACCGTAGCCCCGGCCAGCGCAGGTGGGCCTGGCTCGGGGTGAGGACCGTGTGCTCGATCCCGCTGCGCAGCAGCACCCGGGCCAGCCGCTGGACGCCGGCCGGATCGCCGTGGTCGACGGCCCCGGTGCGGGCGTAGAACCGTTGCCCGTCCAGCCGTTCCAGCCGGCGCCAGAGCCGGGCGGCCCGGCCGGCCAGCGCCACGTACTCGGGGATGGGGTAGGAGTAGCGGAAGATCCGGGAACTGCCGTGCGAGGCTCCGCGGCTGTGCCCGGCCGCGTACTGCTCGAACAGGACGACCCGATGACCTCGCTCCGCCAGTTGCCAGGCGATGGCCGAGCCGATCGCCCCCCCGCCGATCACGGCGACGGCGACGGTATCGGCACGGGCGGCGCGGGTCATCGGGTCGTCTCCTTCGGGTTTCCGGTGTCGTCGGGCCGGGTCAGCCGGTCTTCGGCAGCCCGGGCGGGTTGAACTCGGACTGCGGGGCCGCCTCGCTGCCCAGGTTCCACCGGTCGAGAACCTGCTGGTAGGTGCCGTTCTCGATGGTGTGGTTGATCGCCTCATGGAACGCCTCGGCGAGCCCGTTGCCCTGGAGCGTGAGAACGGCGATCTTGCCCTGCAGGGCGTCCCCGGCGCCGGAATAGACCCCGATCACCTTGGTCTCGCCGGTGCTGGCAGCGTGGTACTGGGCCACCGGGTTCGGGCCGAAGTAGGCGTCGATCCGGCCGGAGGACAGCGCGAGATAGTAGTCCGTGGCGTTCTGGAAGTACTTGATGTCGATCGGCGCCAGACCGTCGGCGACGTTCTGCTCGTTCCAGTCGACCAGCACCTTCTCCTGGTTGGTCCCGGACCCGACAGCGATCGTCTTGCCGGCCAGGTCCTGCCGGCCGTTCACCGTCCACGGGTCGTCGATGCGCGACTCCAGGGCCAGGTTGTCCAGCCGGTAGGTGGCGAAGTCGTACTTCTCCTTGCGCTCCTCGGTGACCGTGACATTGGTGATGGCCGCGTCCACCTCGCCGGAATCGATCCGGACGAAGTTCTGCGTCCAGTCGGCCACGCTGTAGTCCACCTGCAGGCCCAGCACGCTCGCGAACAGGGTGGCCAGGTCGATCTCCGAACCGATCAGCGTCGTGTCGTCGGTGGCGTAGAACAGCAGCGGCGGGGCGGTGCCGGCGGTCCCGGTGATCTTGATCGTGCCGCGGTCCCGGATCTCCTGCGGAATCTTGGCCGCGATGGAATCGACGGCGGCGGTGGTGATCCGGTGCTGGTCGGGATCCAGGTTGAACTGCACGGCCTGCGCGGCCGCGGGTGAGGCCGAGCCGGCGCTCGCGCCGCCGCCGGTGGCGGCGGTGGTGGCGGTGCTGTCGCCCGACGATCCGCCGCAGGCGCTGATCGCCAGGGCCACGGCAACCAGCGCCGAGGTCGCCGCGACACCGCGTCCGACACGGGAGAACATGGTGGTTCCTTTCGGTGGTGGGCCCGGCCGGGGTTCCGACCGGGTCGGGGAGGGTCAGAGCACCTTGGACAGGAAGGCGCGGGTGCGGTCGTGGTCCGGATGGTCGAGCACCTGGGCCGGCGGTCCCTGTTCGACGATCACGCCGCCGTCCATGAAGATCACGGTGTCGGCGACCTCGCGGGCGAAACCGATCTCGTGGGTCACGATGATGAGCGTCCGGCCCTGGTCGGCGAGTGCGCGGATGGCCTCCAGGACCTCGCCGACCAGTTCGGGATCCAGGGCGGACGTTGGCTCGTCGAACAGGATCACGGCCGGGTCCAGGGCCAGCGCCCGGGCGATCGCCACCCGTTGCTGCTGGCCGCCGGACAGCTGCCGCGGGTAGGCGTCGGCCTTGTCGGCGACGCCGACCGCTGCCAGCAACTCACGGGCGTGCGCGACGACCGCGCCGCGGTCCCGCCTCCGGGACGCCAGGGGTGCCTCGATCACGTTGTCCAACACCGTCAGATGCGGGAAGAGATTGAAGTTCTGGAACACGAAGCCGACCCGGGCCCGCTGCCGCAGGATCTCCCGCTCGGACAGCTCGTGCAGCTTGCCACCGCGCAGGCGGTAGCCGATCGGCTCGGAATCGACCAGGATCAGCCCCTTGTCCACCTTCTCCAGGTGGTTGATGCTGCGCAGCAGGGTCGACTTGCCCGACCCCGACGGTCCCAGGATCACCGCGACCTCGCCGCGGCGGACCCGCAGATCCACCCCGTTCAGCACGTTCAGGACGCCGAACGACTTGTGCACGCCAAGGATCTCGACGGCGAAGTCCGGGTCGCCGATGATCTCGGGCTCCGCGGTGGCCGCCTCGCTCAACCGCAGGTTCATCGCTCCGCCGCCTTTCCTCGGGCGGTGGCGACGAGCGCGGTCACCCGGCGACGCGCCTTCTGGATAGGTGTCAGCGGCATGGTGCGCAGGGCTCCCTTGGCGTAGTGCCGCTCCACGTAGTACTGGACGACCGACAGTGCCGTGGTCATCACGATGTACCAGACGGTGGCCACCATGAGCAGCGGGACCACCCGTCCGTTACGCCCGTAGATCACCTGGACCTGGTAGAACAGTTCGGCGATGGCCATCGTCGACACGATCGAGGTGCCCTTGAACAGGCTGATGACCTCGTTCGCGGCGTTGGGCAGGATGCCGCGCATGGCCTGCGGCAACACGATCCGGAAGAACTGCCGCCGGCGCGGGATGCCCAGCGCGGCCGCCGCTTCCAGCTGCCCGTGGTCGACCGACAGGATGCCGGCCCGGACGATCTCGGCCGAGTAGGCGGCCTGGTGCAGGCCCAGGCCGATGACGGCCGCCGTCATGCCGCTGATCGTGGAGTTCACGGTGAACGAGAACAGGGCCGGGCCGAACGGGACGCCGACCGAGAGGCTGTCGTACAGGTAGGCGATGTTGAACCAGAACAACAGCTGGACGATCAGCGGGATGGACCGGAACGCCCACACGTAGGTCCAGGAGATCGTTTGCAGCACCGGGTTCTTGGACAGCCGGCCGGCGGCGATGGCGATGCCCAGGGCGAAGCCGAGCACGGTGCCGTAGGCGGTGAGCTGGATGGTCAGCCACATCGCCTGCAGTACCACCGGGGCGGTGAAGTACTTGGCAAAGGTCGGCCAGTCCCAGCCGGGGTTGGTGGCCAGCCCGTTGACGAATTGGGCGACCAGCACGAGGGCGACCGCGCCGCCCGCCCAGCGCCAGGGGTGCCGAGCCCGCACGACGGTCAGCGTCGACGGGTCCAGGCGTTTCGGGGGCGGTGCGGGGGTGGTCGACGCGTCCGGCTGGGTACGCAAGATCGTCACGGATCTGTCCTCGGTGAGCGGTTCGGCGGGACGGTGCGGGGTCGGTCGGCCGATCGGCGCGCCCCGGGGTGGGCGGCCGTGCGGCTCAGCGGGAACAGAGCCCGCTGGAAAGCCTTCCCTGGTCGACGTGCCGGCGCCGGGTGGACGAGGCGAAGAACGCCTCGCCGCCCGCTGCCTGCCCGGCCACCTGCATCATGTCCCTCGCCCGTCGGTTCCGGGTCCGGTGCGAACCCGCGCTTGCGGTGGGACGTTCGGCCCGCCGCCGTGTCGTCACCCGGAGCACCCCGCCGCGGTGGGAGGGTTGCCGTCCAGCAAGCCGGGGCTTGACGCTGGATCTCATGACCTTACGTTCACCCTACGGGTGAGAAGTGCTCCCGTCAAACGGCTCTGCTGTGACGGACGTCGCCGGCCGGCCGGGAACGTGGTCGGGCTCGGCCAGCCAGGTGTGCGGGTTCAGGATGCCGGTCGGGTCGATGGCCGCCTTCAGCCGGCGCTGCAGCGCCAGGCTGCGCTCGTCGAGTTCGGCGCCCAGCCAGGGGAGTTTGGCGATGCCGACGCCGTGCTCGCCGGTGATCGTCCCGCCCAGGGCGAGCGCGGCCCGAACCAGCTCGTCGGCCGCGGCGTGCAGCCGCTCCGGCGGGACACCTCGATCGGCAGGGTCTTTCGGCGTGCTGAACACCGGATGTAGGTTGCCGTCGCCGATGTGCGCGACCACCGCGCTGTCCAGGCCGTGCCGCCGGGCGATCTCGTCGATGGCGGTCAAAGCCGCCGGCAGGGCGGACCGGGGGACCGCCACGTCCTCTCCGACCAGCCAGTCGTCGGTGGCGGAGCCGCGACCGTGCCGTCGCAGCCAGAAGTACCGCTCCCCGGCGGCGTCGTCGGGCAGTTCGGTGCGGCCACCGGCGGCGGTCAGTGCCCCGGCCACCGCCTCGATCTCGGCGTCGGCGCCGAAGCTGTCCGTCTGCGCCAGCAACAGTGCGCCACCGCGGTCGGCCAGGTCGGTGCCCTGGGCCCGGTCGATGGCCCTCAGCGCGCCCCCGTCGAGCAGCTCCAGTGCGCTGGGCCGAACCCCGGTCCGAGTGACGGCGATGACCGCGGCCGCGGCCTGCGTCGCCGAGTCGAAGAAGGCCACGGCGGTGCGGGTTCTCGTCGGTCGTGGGAGCAGCCGCACGGTCGCCTCGACCACCACGCCCAGGGTGCCCTCGGATCCGACGAACAGACCGGTCAGGTCGTAGCCGACGACACCCTTGAGGGTGCGCCGGCCGGTGCTCAGCAGTGAACCGTCGGCCAGCACGACGGTCAGGCCCAGCACCGAGTCCCGGGTGACGCCGTACTTGACGCAGCGCAGGCCGCCGGCGTTGGTGGCGATGGTGCCGCCCACCGTGGCGATCTGGTGGCTGGCCGGGTCCGGCGGGTAGAGCAGGCCGTGCTCGGCGGCCGCCGCGTCCAGGTCGGCCACGACCACGCCCGGCTGCACGACGGCGACGCCGTCGTCCGGATCGATCTGCAGGATCCGATCGAGCCGGGCGGTGGACAGCACGAGCGCACCGTCCGGGGCGGCGGCGCCACCGGACAGCCCGCTGCCCGCCCCGCGCGGGACCACAGGGACCCCGGCGGCGTGCGCCACCCGCAGGACGGCCCGGACCGCGTCGATGCTGGACGGGGTGAGCACCGCCAGCGGCCGCCCGGGCAACCGGATCCCGGAACGGTCGGTCGCGGCCGCGTCCAGATCGTCGTCGCACCAGCTGATCTCGTCCGGCCCGAGGAGTTCGGCCAGCCGGCCGAGCAGGTAATCGCGGGTCGGGGCCAGGGTGGTGACCGTCATCAATGCTCCTGGACTCCGAGGTGGGCGAGCAGTTCGGCCCGCAGGGTGACGAATCGGGGGTCGGCGACCTCGCGGGGCCGCGGCTGCTCGACCCGGGCCTGGTGGGCGATGACGCCGTCGCGCATGACCAGCACCCGGTCGGCCAGCTTGATGGCCTCCTCGACGTCGTGGGTGACCAGCAGCACCGCGCACCGGTGCAGCGTCCACAGGTCGGCGACCAGGGCCTGTGCGGTCAGCCGGGTGAGCGCGTCGAGGGCGGAGAACGGCTCGTCCAGCAGCAGCAGGTCCGGTTCCCGGACCAGCGCCCGCGCGAGCGAGGCCCGTTGCGCCTCCCCGCCGGAGAGCACCTTGGGCCACACGTCGCTGCGGTGGGTCATGTTCACCTCGGCCAGCGCCGCCTCGGCTTTGGCCCGGTCCGGACGGCCGGGCAGACCGAGCACCACGTTGCGCCACACCTTCTTCCAGGGCATCAGCCGCGGCGCCTGGAAGGCGACCGCCCGCCGGGTGGCGACCTCGACGGTTCCGGTGATGTCGCGGTCCAGGTCGGCCAGGATCCGCAGCAGGGTGCTCTTGCCGCAGCCGCTGGCCCCGAGCAGGACCACGAACTCGCCGGGAGCGATGTCCAGGTCCAGGTTGTCCACGACCGCCCGGTCGCCGAATTTCTTGGTCAGGCCGCGCACCTTTACCGCGTAGCTGCTGGTGACCGGCTCGGTGGTCGGATCCGGTCTCAGGTTCCGGTGAACGACGGTCGCCATGCCAGCAACACCCTTTCCAGCAGTCGGACCAGCAGGTCGGCGAGCAGGCCGAGCACCGCGTACAGCACCAGGCACAGGACGATGGTGTCGGTCTGGAAGAACTCCCGGGCGCTGTTCACCAGGAACCCGATACCGGTGGTGGCGTTGATGGTCTCGGCGAACACCAGGATCAGCCAGGACACGCCGATCGAGTAGCGCAGGCCGACCAGCCCGCTGGGCACCGCGGCCGGCAGGATCACGTGCCGGATCAGGCCGGCGCGGTGCAGGCCGAGGGTGCGTCCGGCCTCGATGAGCGCCGGGTCGGTCCCGCGGATGCCGGCGAACAGGTTGAGGTACAACGGGAAGAACACCCCGAGCGCGATCAGGATGAGTTTGGGTTGATCGCCGATGCCGAACCAGATGATCAGCAGCGGGATCAGCCCGACCACCGGGACCGTGCGCAGCATCTGGATCGGCGCGTCGATGACGTCCTCACCGACCTTGAACAGCCCGGCGATCAGCGCCGCGACCAGCGCGGCGGTCACCCCGAACAGCAGTCCCAGGCCGACCCGCTGGGCCGAGGCCACGATCGCCTCCTGCAACTCGCCGGTGCGCAGCAGTGCGCCGGCTCGGGCGATCACCTGCTGCGGGGAGGCCAGCGTGTGTGATGACAGCCAGCCCAGCGCGCTGGCCACGTACCAGGCCAGGATCAGCGCCAGCGGGCTGATCGCCTTGATCACCCAGCGGGGGACGCGGGAGGTCGTGCGCGACGATCCCTTTCGCTGCCGCCCGGTGACGACGGTGAGCGGGATGGCCCGCCGGTCGGAGGGTTCCGCCTCGACCGACCGGGCGCGGCCGACCGGTGCGGGGGCCGCCGCCGGGACGGACAGGTCAGCCGCCGACATACTCGCCCTCGATCGTGGTCAGCTCGTCGTTGAAGGACGTGGTCCAGTAGTCGCCGATCTGGAAGCCGGTGGTGAGAATGCCGGCTTTGACGAAGGTGTCGAGGATGTCCTGCTGGGAGGCGATCGCCTCGTCCGAGGTCGGCACGAACTTGCTGGGCCGCTGCGCCTCACCCTCGGTGAAGGTGCTCAGGGCCTGGTCGACCGGTTGCTTGGTCTGCTCGGCGGTCACCGCGGCCCAGGCGTCGGGGTTGGACCGGGCCCAGTTGAAGGCGCGCTGCAGCCGGGAGAAGTAGTCGACGATGGCGGCGTGCTTGACGGTGTCGTCGATGATCGCGGGGGTGGAAACGTAGACGAAGTTGCCGGACAGGATGTCCCGGGCGTCGACGACGGTGGTGGCGCCGTTCGCGTGCGCGGAGATGATCGCGTTGCCGTAGGAGGCCAGTGCATCCACCTGGCCGGACAGCAGGGCGGCCAGCCCGTCACTGGTGGACAGCGGCACCGCCTGGATATCGCTCCAGGTCAGCCCGGCGGACTCCAGCGCCTTCAGCAGGAAGTAGTGCGCGGTGGTGTTCTGCACGTAGGCGACCTTCTTGCCCTTCAGTCCGGCCGCATCGGTGATGTCGCTGCCCTGGGGGACGACGACCTCCTGGGTCAGGGTGTTGCCCTGCCGCACCGCGATGATCGACAGCGAGCCTGGTCCGCCGGCCTGGGCGGCGAAGATCGGCGGTATCTCGCTGGCGCTGGCCAGGTCGATGGCACCGGCCCCCAGCGCCTCGAGTTGCAGGTTGCCGCCCTGGAACAGGCTGAACTCGGTGTGGTAAGGGGTGTCCGCCAGGCCGGCCTGTTCCAGCAGCAGTTGTTGCTGCTTCCAACCGGTCTCGCCGATCCGCAGGGTCACGCCGGACAGGTCGGTGCCGGCCGCGGCGGGCGAGACCGCGCCGCTGGACTGGGCTTCGGGCGGGGCCGTCGTGGTCGTGCTGCCGGACGAGCCCGAGCAGGCGGTGAGCAGCAGGGTCAGGCCCAGGGCTGCGGTGACGGTGGCGAGGCGCCGCAGGAGCGGGCGTCTGGTCATCGGGGTGCCTTTCTGGCGGGGTGGATGAAGCGGCGGGGCGGGGGAAGTGTCGAGAGTGGTTCATGGAGAAAGGGAATGCCGGCCGCCGCCGGGTGGGGGATCGCCGCCGCCGCGCGGCGATCGACCCCACCACGGTCGGCGGTCGACAGATCAGGGGTGCCCGGGAGCCCACGGGCGCGTCCGGGACGCGACCGAGTGGTCAGGTGGGGCAACCGCTCCCGCTGCGGGCAGCGGGTGGGACGTCAGCGGGTCGGACAGAGCGCGCTGGCCACCCGCCGCAGGTCGACGTGGCGCCGGCGGATCCAGGCGGCCGCGCCGACCGGACGGTGCCCGGTCCGGTCGGTGCGGAAGATCTCGCTGGTCACCTGACGTCGATCCTGTCCGGTCTGGACCCGAGTGGACGAGCCCGCGCTTGCGGAAACCGTGTGGTCCCGCCAGGTCCTCATCCGGAGCACCCCGCCGCGGTGGGAGGGTTGCCGTCCAGCGAGCCGGAGCTTCGCGCTGGAACTCATGACCTCTCAACAATCTAGATCACGAAGCGGCCACGGTCAATCGCTGGGCCGGGACGGCCCGATGAACCGAAACACAGTCGTGAACCCTTGGTCGCCCCGGTGGTCATGCCGGCGACGCGGGGCAGGGCACGATCGCCGGGCCCCCCGGGCCGCGGCGCCCCCGGCGGTCCGGCGGATCGACCCGACGATCGGCGGCTCGCGGGAATACCCGCGGACGACCTGCGGTTGTCATGCTCACAAGTCGGCGCCCGGACAGGGGCAGAACCGCCGGTGCGTCACCGGGGTCCGCACGGGTCGCCGCAGAGAAAGGAAATCCCATGTCTGCGGTTCAGTTCGACACGTACGGCGGCCCCGAGGTGTTGACGGTCGGTGCGACGCCCGAGGTTCATCCGGGCCCCGGCCAGGTCCGGATCCGGGTGCGGGCCTCGAGCGTCAATCCCCTGGACTGGAAGCTCCGGGCCGGGTACCGGGCCCAGGGCAGGCCGCTGGCGAGCCCGGAAATCGTCGGGTTCGACGCATCCGGGGTGGTCGACGAACTCGGCGAGGGTGTCACCGACGTCGCCGTCGACGATGACGTCTTCGGCTTGGGCGCGAAGACCGCGGCGGACGTCGCGGTGCTCGACGTGTACGTGCGCAAGCCGGCGTCGGTGGACTGGGCCGTGGCCGCGGCGGCCGGAGTGGCCGCGGAGACGGCGATCCGGGCGCTGGACCTGGTCGGCGTCACCGCGGGGTCAACCGTGCTGATCAATGGCGGGGCCGGCGGCGTCGGCGCGGTGGCGGTGCAGATCGCCCGCTCCCGCGGCGCGACGGTGATCGCGACGGCCGGCGAGGACAACCAGGACTATCTCCGCGAGATCGGCGCCGTTCCGGTCCGGTACGGCGACGGGCTGGCCGGGCGGGTGCGGGAAGTTGCCCCTCAGGGAGTGGACGCGGTGTTCGACGTGGCCGGCAAGGGCCCGCTGGCCGACCTGCTCAGCCTGGTCCGCGAACCGTCCCAGGTGGTCACGATCGCTCGCTTCGACAGCGGCGACTCGGGCATCCAGCTGACCACCGGCCGGTCGGTGAACGCCCGGCAGGCGCTGGAGACGACGGCCGATCTGCTCGCCGACGGTCGCCTGGTGATCAAGGTGCAGACGTTCCCGTTCAGCCGAGCGGCGCAGGCCCACGAGATCAGCGAGAACGGGCACGTTCGCGGAAAACTGGTGCTGGTTCCGGAGTCCTGATCGGCGATGGGCCGCCCCGGACCGGATCGGGTCCGGGACGGCCCATCGGGTGGCTCCGGTCGACCGGCTGCGGTCCGTTGGTGTGGATCTCACCGGCGGGTCCGTCGGCCTGAGGGCACCGCCGGGGATCATCCCCGACGGGGCTTGGCGGCCCGACCGCGTGGTCCGATCAGAAGGCGGCCGCGAGCCGGCGGGCCGCCTCCCGCAGTTCCTCCGGCGTGCGGTCGCCGTAGGCCAGGCGCAGGTGCCGGGAGGATTCCCAGGTATCGCGGCCGGACGGGAAGAAGGCGCCCTGCTGGTAGAGCACGCCATGCTCGGCCGCCCGCTCGGCCAGCGCCGCCGCGTCGACGGTGTCGTCGGTCAGCCGGGGCCAGAGGAACAGCCCGCCCTCGGGGCGGACGGTCCGGAACGCGCCGGGCAGGGCCGAGTTCAAGGCGTCGACCAGCGCGGACGCCCGCTCCCCGTACAGCTTCCGGGCCCGGGTGACCACGTCGTCGAACCAGCCGGCGTCGCTCAGCACCAGATGCTCGATGAGTGTCTGGGTGACGGTGGAGGAGTGGCCGTCGATCCGGTTCCGCAGCCGGATGATCGGGGCCACCAGCGGCTCGGGCAGTACCAGCCAGCCGACCCGCCAGCCGGGACCGAGGGTCTTGGTGAAGGTGTTGATCACGATGGCCCGGTCGGACTCGTGGAACGGCGCCAGACCCTGGTCCGCACCGGCGAAACGCAATTGTCGGTAGGGGTTGTCGACCAGCAGGTAGAACCCGTACTGCTCGGCCAGGTCGACCAGAGCGCGCCGCCGGTCCGCGGTGAGCGTGCCCTGCGAGGGGTTGTGGAAGTCGGGCACGGTGTAGACGGCGCTGATCCGCTCCCCGGCGGCCAGCCGCGCCGCCAGGTCCCCGACGTCCAGCCCGTCACTGTCCACCGGGACCGGCAGCACCGAGTCGGTGGCCAATTCCAGCACCCGCAGGAACAGCGGGAAGATCGGGTCGTCGACGGCGACCGTGGAGCCGCGCTCGATCACGGTCAGCACGGCCAGCGACAGGCCGTGCAGCCCGCCGTTGGTGATGACGATGCGCCCCGGGTCGACGCCCTCCCGCCGGGCGATCCACTCCCGCAGGCCGCAGAAACCGGTCGACGAGGAGTACTGCAGAGCGGCGGTCGACGCCGCCGGATCGGACCACAACTGAGCGGAGACGCGGGCAATGTCGGTCACCGGCAACGCCTCCGGCGCGGGAATGCCGCCCAGCAGCCGGATGCTGTCCGGTCGCGGGGTGATCAGGCTCTGGTCGCCGAAACCCTTGGGCTCGGTGAGTGCTTGGGCGAACGAGCTCAGCGCGGGGGCGGCGGTGACGGCGATCGTCATGACTACTCCGGTTGGTGGTGACGGTGTTCGTGCGGTTGGTGACGGTCATCCGAGCTCCCATCGGGATACCGTCGGCTCGTGTGGTGAAGGCGCGAGGGGTGGCCCGGCCGAGCCGGCAACGGCGCGAGAGACACGCGTGGCGGACGTCGCCGTCGCGGCGGGCGAACGTCGGACGTCAGCCCACGCCGGCCTGGAGAACTGGCGATCGACGACCGGACGTCAGCGGCCGGTCCGACAGGCCGAACTCGCCACCCGGGCCAGATCCACGTGACGACGCCGGACCGGGCGGAAGTCCCGGCCGAGATGCGTTGCGTTCACGATCATGTCCATTTCGCTGTGCTTACCCCGGAGCAGCTGCGCCGAGGTCAGGTGTTCACCTGGGGCACCCCGCCACGCGAAGTGAGGGTTGCCGTGCAGCGAGCCAGGGCTTCGCGCTGCATCTCGTCACCGACGTCCGGACTGTAGCGAGCGGTTGATTCGCGTGTCAATGTGACGCCGACGGCGCCGGGTGAGGAAGAGCCGGCCTGCCCACAGTGCGGACCGATGACGGGGTCGAGGCGGGCGCACGGGACCCGGGTGAAACGGTGCGCCTCGCCGGCGCGGTGGGTCAGGAACCGGCGCAGCACCCGTCGTCGTCCTCGCCGTCCGCCGCCGGCTCGATCGCGGACAGCCGGCAGAAGCACGACGCCCGGATCGGCACGTCGGCGACCGCGGCGGCGACGCGCAGCTGCTGGCCGACCAGCCGGGCCTCGGCGGTCCGGCCGAGCCGGGTGAGGCACTCGTGCAGACCGTGCAGGCTCCAGACGTTGCCGGGGTGCTGCAGAGCGCGGGGCAGGGCGTCGTCGACGCCGAGGTCGGCGGTGTAGACGGCCAGGGCCTGCTCGATGTGCCCCCGTTCCAACAGCAGCGCCCCGTAGGCGTGCCGGGTCGGCTGCATCCAGCCCCACGGTTCGTCGAACGGCAGCGCGTCCTCCAGGTCGATCGCCCTCCGCAGATCGTCGAACGCCTGGTCGAAACGGCCGGCCCGGTAGCTGATCTCACCGTCCAGCAGGGCGGATGCGACGGCCAGGATGTCGCGGCAGGTGTTGTTGAACAGCATCCGGCCGATCGGCACCCGGTCGCTGGCCGACCGCAGCCGATCCCGTTCGTCCAGCGCCTCGGTCACCCGACCGGTCGCAGCCAGTGCGACCCCCCGGGCGTAGTGGATCATCGCGGTCGTCACGCAGTACAACTCCGGGTCGTCCGGCCGCGGCAGGGCCAGGATGTCCGCCCACCGTCCGAACCGGATGAGCACGTGCACCCGCATGGCCAGGAAACCCTCGAGCCAGTCCGCCATCGGAGGTGACGGGACCCGCAGAAGTTCCTGCGGTATCGACTCCTCCAACTGCCGGGCGGTCTCCAGGGCGACCCCGGACCGGCCGGACAGCATGGCCGCGTAGATCCGGAAGTGGTGGTTGTGCGCCCGGTACAGCGTGTAAAAGTTCATCGGGCCGGAGCGGGCCAGGAACGTCGCGTCGGCCGCGATGCCCCGGCTGTTGCCGGTGATCGCGGCCCCGTAGTCGCCGCACAGCACGTGCAGGTGCGAGGGCATGTGCTGCAGGTGGCCGGCGTCGGGGACCAGGTCGGGAAGCAGATCGGCCAGGGCCAGCCCGCGTTCCGGGGCCGTCGACATCTCGACCAGGTGGATGTGCAGGTGCAGCAGCCCGGGATGCCGGAGCCCCTCGGGATCGGCCAGCGCCCGGTCGAGGACGAGCTGCGCCTCCCGGGCGCGCGAGCCGGGCGCCGGCTCGCCCGTGCGCAGGTCCCAGAGCTGCCACGGGGTCAGGTTCATCAACGCATCGGCATACAGCGCGGCCACGTCCGGGTCGTCGCCGAAGTCCCGGTACACCACGGACATCGCCCGCGCGTAGTCGTCGTTCCACACCGAGGTCGGCGCCGGCGCGTCGGTGACCTGGTCGACCGGGTACCGATGCGCGAGGGCGTCGATCAACGCCCGCTCCACCGGCCGGGCCCGCCCGGCCAGCGCCCGGGCCCGGGCGACGGCGTCGTGCGTGCGAGACACGGTCCGGCGCAGATCGTCCGGGTCGAAGAATTCCCACGGCTTGTTGTAGTTCGGCCCGAGCGCATAGGCGATTCCCCAGTGCGCCATCGCGCACGACGGGTCGGCGGCCGCCGCACGCTCGAAGCAGACCACCGCCTCCTCGTGGTTGAAGGCGTACGACCAGATCAGCCCGCGGTCGAACCAGGCGGCCGCCTCCGCGACGACGGTGCCGATGTCCCGGTGGTAGCTGCCGAGGTCGTACTCGTAGCCGGTCACCTGCGCATCCTAGGAGGAAGGGGCGCCGTCGTGCGACGACGACCAGTTCGGTGTCCGGGTGAGCCCGGCTGCCGGCTGTTCGTCGTGCCGCGCCTCTCGGGGCCGGCGGTCCCGGCTGAGCCGGACCCCTGCTGCCGGCGAACTTCCCGACTCGGCGGCTACCACCAGCCCGCCTGATGCGCCCTCCGGAAGCTTCGGTACGGAGACGTGCGCGAAGCGGACGGATCTGTGCGTCTGTCGGATCGATTCACGCGACGTGACGAACTTCAATGAGCTGAGCCACATCGTGTAGCCCAAAGGAGCGCACCACATGAGCCTCAGCACCGACAACCCGGAATTCAAGCTCGGCGTCTTCTCCGCCAACCTCTCGTCCGGCCTGGCCGTCACGACCATCCCGGAGCGTTGGGAGGCGACCTGGGAGAACAACCTCCGCATGGCCGAACTGGCCGACGCCGCGGACATCGACTTCATCCTGCCGGTGGCGCGCTACCGGGGCTACGGCGGCGTCACCGACTTCGAGGGCTCCGGCATGGACCCGATCACGCTGACGGCCGCGATGCTCGCGCGGACCAAGCGCATCACGGTCTTCTCCACGGTGCATACCGCCTTCACCCACCCGCTTCTCGCTGCTCGGCAACTCGGCACGTGCGACCAGATCGGCCCCGGTCGCGCCGGTCTGAACATCGTCGCCGGCTGGAACCGCCCCGAGTACGACATGTTCGGAATCGACCTGCCGGAGGCCCATCCCGACCGGTATGCCTATGCCCAGGAGTGGATCGACGTCGTCCGGCTGTTGTGGACCAGCGAGGATCCCGTCACCTACAAAGGTGAGTACTTCCGAATCAAGGATGCCCTCGTCAAGCCGCGTCCGGCCGACCCGCTGCCACTGCTCAATGCCGGATCGTCGGACGAGGGCCGTGCCTACGGCGCCCGCAACGTCGACTACGTGTTCACGCTGGTCGGCAACGCCGAGCAGGGTGAACCGATCGCGGCCGGGATCAGGCAGGCTGCGGTCCAGCAGTTCGGTCGGGACGTCGGCGTCATGACCACCAGCCACATCGTGTGCCGCCCGACCGAGACCGAAGCGTTGGACTTCGTGCACTACTACGCCGAGGAGCATGCCGACTGGGACGCCGTCGACAACCTCATGGCCGGGCTCGGGATGACGGCCAAGACCTTCACCCCGGAACAGCTGCGGACCTTCCGGCCCCGGTTCGCATCCGGCCACGGCAGCGTCCCGATCTTCGGAAACCCGGACCAGGTCGCCGATCAGATCGCCGCTTTCGCGCGGGCCGGCTTCGCGGGCATCACGATCTCATTCGTCGACTTCATCGGGGAACTGGAGTACTTCGTGGCCGAGGTGCTTCCTCGACTGGCCGCCCTCGGCGTGCGTGGCTCCGCCGTGCCGGCCGTTGCCTGAACAGCACACGCCATGAAGCTGGTCAGCATCGGTGCGCCAGGTGCTCAGCGACCGGCGATCCTGACCGAACCGGGACGGCTCGTGTCGACCGACGCGCTGCTCGCGACGCTCGGGATCGCCCCTCTTGACACCAACGACTTACTGGGGCTGTGGGACGGAATCGGCCCCCTGCTCGCAGAAGCAGTGATGCGACACAGTGCGGAGTTCGCCATTCGGGCCCAGGAAGTCCGGTTCGGGCCACCCGTCCCACACCCTCGCAAAGTGATTGGTGTGGGTCTGAACTACCTCGCACCAGGAGCGAATCTCGGCCGCACGACGAACAAGTCAGAACCCGTCCTGTTCTTGAAGCCGGACACGGCGCTGGCCGGGCCGGACGAGACAGTCCTTCTGCCACCGGAGTCGCAGATGGTCGACTGGGAGGTCGAACTGGCGGTCGTCATCGGCCGCGGCGGGCGCAGAATCCCGGTCGACGACGCACTCCGGCATGTCGCCGGCTACACGATCGCCAACGACCTCTCGGCCCGTGATGTCGTGCGCGGTCCCGGCCTCGAGTTTCCCATGCAGATTCAAGTCACCCGAGGCAAGGGATACGACGGCTTCTGTCCGCTCGGGCCCTGGCTGGTCACTGCCGACGAGGTGGCGGACTGGTCGTTGCTCGAGCTCACACTGTCGGTCAACGACGAGGTCAGGCAGCACGCCATCGCCGGCGACATGCTCGTCGGGGTCCCGGAGCTCATTGCCTCGGTCAGCGCCACCATGACGCTCCGACCCGGCGACGTGATCCTCACCGGCACTCCACCCGGCGGTGGATTCGAGAGCATTCCTCCGACGTTCCTGGCCCCGGGGGACGTTGTGCGGGCAAGCATCACCGGCCTGGGCCATTTGATCACCCGGTTCCGTGGCGAGGACCGCCATCCTGCCGCGGCCTCGACAGACCGACAAGGAGCACACGCATGAGCGGTTGGGGACCTGACGGCGCAGCGATGGCAGCAACCGTCACCTTCGACCACCTCGGGGAGGCGTCCGAGGTCCAATCCGGTGAGTGGGGGGAGCGTCCGCTCGGACGGCACCCGAGCGTGAGCGAGACCCTGCCACGCCTTCTCGACATGATGGCCGGCCTCGGTCAGACCACGACCTTCTACGTCGAGGCGATGAACTGCGAGTTGTATCCCGACGCAGTCCGATCCATCAGCGAAGCCGGACACGACCTCGGCTGGCACGGCTGGTTCAACGAACCGCTGTACAAGCAGTCCCGAGCAGCGTTCGACGTGAACTACGGCAGGACTCTCGCAGCCTTCGATGATCTCGGGCTGCGCCTGGCCGGCTGTCGTCCGGCAGGCGGTCTGCTCGGCGAGCACTCCATGAGCACGTTTGTCGACACCGGGTTCGACTACCTGTCGTTTTCGGGGGAGGCCTACGGCCTCATCGACGGCGTCGCAACGTTGCCCTATGCCTGGCGCAACATCGACGGTGATTACTACTTCGAGAAGTACAGCCGTTTGGGCCACCCCTCGTCGACGACGCCGCTGGGTGTCGACGCACTCCTTTCCGCGCACCAGGACTATGTGGACCGGACAAGCAGCCGGGGCGCGTTCACGTCTTTCATCTTCCACGTGCCCTGGGTCGACCGGCCCGAACGTTTCGGCGCTATCCGCGAATTGGTTCACCGCTTACAAGAAGACGACCGCGTGTGGCTGGCCTCCTCGGCCGAGATCGCCACCTGGATGAAAGGGAACCCCGACATCGTGCCAACCGTGACCAGTCACTTCGACGCCGAGCCGGCCTGGTGAGCGCCGTGACCGTGACAGATCTCGAACCCGACGCCCTCCGTCGCGCATTCGCATTGTTTCCCAGCGGCGTCACGGCCGTCTGCGGCCTCGGGTCGGACCGGCGGCCGATCGGCATGGCAGCAAGTTCGTTCACCTCGGTGTCGCTGCGGCCTCCGCTCGTCTCGGTGTGTGTTGACCACTCCTCGACGACGTGGCCTCGGCTCGCCCAACTCCCTCGACTCGGTCTCAGTGTGCTCGGTGCGAGCCACGTCAACGCGGCGCGCTCACTGGCGGCCAAGAACGGCGACCGCTTCGCCGGGCTGGACTGGCACAGCACAAGCGATGGCGCCATCTTCGTCGCCGGTGCCCCACTGTGGCTCGAATGCGAGGTCGAACACACCCACACGGCGGGCGACCACGACATCGTGATCCTCAGGGTCCTCGGCCTCACTGCCGACGAGTTGTTGGCGCCGCTGGTCTTTCACCGCAGCTCCCTGCACCCCTGGGAGCGAGCGTGACCGTGTCGCCCGCCTACGCCTCGGTCGTCGTGGACGGTGCACGGCGCGCCGCGGTGATCGAGCACGACCGGGTGGGGCTCACCGACCTCGCGGGACTCGATGTCGCGATCGAATCCGGTAAACACCTTCCCGACCACGTCGTCCGGTGGGTCGACCGGGCCGGCGTCACCATCGACGCGCCGCTGCGGCCTCCGGTCTTCTTCTGCCTGGGCCAGACCTACGACAGTCACGTCCGGGAGAAGGAGATGACCGGCTTCGCTGCTCACGTGCGGCCCACCGAGCCGGAGTTCTTCATGAAGGCCGGCCAAACGGTGCTGCGACCAGGAGCACCGTTCGTGCTCGACCCGACCCGGATTCGCAAGCTCGACTACGAGACCGAGCTCGGCGTTGTCATCGGCAGACGCGCCGACCGGGTGCCCGTGTCCGCCGCTCTCGACCATGTCTATGGCTACCTCGTGGTCAACGACGTGACCGCCCGCGAACGCCAGATCAAGGTCGCTGCCGATGGCTCGTCGCGGATGGCGGCCGACGCCGCCAAGAACTTCGCGAATGCCACCTGGCTGAGCACGGAGGTGGTCCCGCGAGAAGCAGTCACGGATCTGTCGGGCCTGGCCATCAGCACGCGTGTCAATGGTGAGCTCCGGCAGCAGGACACCCTGGCCTCGCTGCTGTTCGACGTCGCCGAGCTCGTCTCCTACCTCAGCCACCTCCTGCCGCTGCAACCCGGCGCGGTCATCGCGACCGGAACACCCGGTGGAACCGGATGGTCCATGGACACCCAGCTCGGCGGCACCGGCAAGATACCCGAGGGATGTGTGCCGGCGCGGTATCTCGAGGCCGGCGACGAGGTGGTCAGCGAAATCGAGGAGGTCGGCCGCATCGTCACCCGGATCGTGGCGTCGACGGACAGCGTTGATGGTTGAATCGCGCAAGCCGGTCGTCGTCGGCGACCGCCGGCCGAATTCGCGAAACCGTGGAGAACCGATGCCTCGGTGGTCGGCTGCCCATCGCGCAGCCGCTGCCCGGCCGGCCTGGGTTGAACAGGGATCGACGCAGTAGTAGTCGGAGCGCGGATTCCTGACCGCCGGCGACCTCTCGGATACCATCGGGCGGTCGGGTGACGAATGTCCTGCGCCATCCAGGTCGTCGAGTTCAGGACGGGGGCTGGTTCCGTGGCCGCCGACCCTCAAGCACCGCGATTTCATCACGTCGAGAGCTTCCACGGCCGACAGGCCGACGATGTGGCCGCGCAGGTCAGCCGCTCTGCGTCCAGCCATTCCATGCAGTTGCGCGAAGGCGATTTCGACGGCTACCTCACGTCGACCTCCGTCAACGAGGTCGGCCTCATCTTCGTGTGTTACGGGGCGTCGGTGCTCCTGGACGTCGAAGCCTCGCCCGAGCGGGTATCGATCACGGTGCCATTCGGCCCCATGTGGGTCTCCACCCCGGGCTCGCACGCCGGGCGGGAACACTGGGCGGCCGCCCCCTTCGTCGTCGACCAACACGCCAGGGCGTTGATGCGGCCGGACCCACAGGCCGGCGCTCTGATCATCTCCACCTCCACCACGGTCGTGCACGAGCATTTCGCCCAGATGGTGCGAGGGACCGTCCCGAAAGAGCCCCTGCAGTTCGCGCGGCTGGGAGATCCGGAAGGCACAGTCCCGGTGCCGTCCCTGCTCACTCACGCCTGGCGTCTGGTTCAGGAGACCGCGATGATTCCGGCCGGCGTCGCACCGGCCGTGAGCCGCGAGACCGAACGCCTCCTTCTCGATGCGTTCCTGCTCAGCGTGCCCCACTCGGGTATCGCAGAGTTGCTGCGACCAGAGCTGCCAACGGGGCCCGACACCGCCGATCTCGCGCGGCAGTACCTGATCGATCACCACACCGAACCGATCTCGGTCGAGCAAGTGGCCTACCAGGTCGGCGTCAGCGTTCGGCAGCTGCAGTACCTCTTCGCGCGACGCTTCGGCCAGACCCCGTCTCGCTTCCTGCACAACGTCCGCCTCGCGCACGCCCACGAGCTCATCACTTCCGCCTCCGGACTGCCACCGGGGTTGCGCCCCACCGTCACCGGCATCGCCTCGGCCGCCGGCTTCACCCACCTCAGCCGGTTCGCGGCCGCGTACCGCGACCGGTACGGCCGGAGCCCGGCCTCGGCGCTGCGCGCAAGGTCCGCATAGTCCGCGCGCTGGCCGGCGAAAGTCATTGCTGGTAGGAGCTTCCCACGCGTGACGCCGCGGCCTGGTGCTGGTCACGATCTCGGTAGGCTCGCCGGATCCAACTCGCGGTCGCCGAATCCACGGCGGCTGCTGGGTGCTCGAACGGTTGCCGGCGATGCCGGAGGTGCTGTCGACCCGCACCGACCCCATCGTCGAGGACGCGGCGAACCGACTACACCCCGGCAAAACCTCGCACGAGGGTGGTCACCACCTCGTTGAGGTGGGTGAGGGTCGACTCCGACGCCGCCGCGGCATCGCGGGCCTCGATCGCGGCCAGGATCTGCTCGTGCGCCCGGATCTCGTCGGCGGACGTGATGTGACCCTCCACATTGGGCAGGAGGTGGTGCAGCCGGCGGACCTCGTCGACCAGGTCCTCCAGGATGGTGCGGGTCCGGGCGCTGCCGGCGATGTCGGCGAAGGCGAGATGGAACTCCCGGGCGGCCAGCAGTGCCTTGTTCAGGTTCCGATCGGCGTCGCGCTGCTGGTCGAGCAGAAGCTGCAGCCGTTCGAGGTCCGCCGGCGTCGCCCGCTCGGCGGCCCGGGCGGCGAGCACCGGTTCGATCATCTTGCGGATGTCGAAGATGTCCCGCACATCGCTGAGTTCGACCGGACGGATCATGTAGCCCTTGCGCGGCAGCACGACCACCCAGCCGGTCTGTGCCAGTAGCCGCAGCGCCTCGCGCACCGGCGTCTTGGACACCCCGAACTGCTCGGCCAGGTCGGCCTCCAGCAACATCGTGCCCGGCGGCCGCTGCACCTGCAGGATCTGCTGCTTCAACCGGTCAAGCACGTCGTCGGTCATCGACATGGCAACCTCCACCAGACATCGCTCCACCAGACAGCGTCGCCGGATCGTGCCGAACCAGCCCGCTCGTCAAGATATATCACACAGACATCTTGTGCATTCTTTACGCATCTGCAACGGTGAATGCCGATCGAGCAGCCACACGAAGGAGTGAGCCCCGATGGTGACCGCCGCGCGGACCGTCCGACCGGTCGGCGGACCGACCTCCCGGGACGCGGAGATCCCGGGCCGGTACGCGGCCGGCGAACTGGCCGGCATGGCCGGCGGGCCGATCCACAACGCGGCGCTGGGAGGCGTCATGTTCGGGCCGTGCCTCTGGTCCGGCCGGTTGGCCGGCGTGGCTGCGGCCGGCGACCGGGGAGAGGGCTGACATGTCCCAGGACCGGATCGGACGCGCCCGTGGCGAGCTGTTCGCCGACCCCGGCCCGGACGGCCTGATCACCCGGGGATTCCTGCGCGGCACCGGGTTCTCCGAGCAGGCGGTGCGCCGGCGTCCGGTGATCGGCATCGCCAACACCTGGAGCGAGCTCAACCCGTGCAATGCCGGCCTGCAGGACCTGGCGGGCCACGTCAAGCGCGGGGTGATCGCGGCGGGCGGGACACCGCTTGAGTTCCCGACGATCTCGCTGGCCGAGGCCTACGTCCGGCCGTCGAGCATGTACCTGCGCAACCTGCTGGCGATGGACACCGAGGAGATGATCAGGGCCAGCCCGATCGACGGGGTCGTCCTGCTCGGCGGGTGCGACAAGACCCTGCCCGCCCAGCTGATGGGCGCGATCAGCGCGGGCAAACCCGCGCTGGCGCTGGCCGCCGGACCCCGCCCGCTGTCCACCTGGCGGGGCGAGCCGATGACCGTCGAGTCGCTGTGGCCGCTGATCGACGAAAGGCGGGCCGGCCGGCTCGGCGACCGGGACTGGGCCTCGCTGGAGTCCTGCCTGAGCTGTGGGGTGGGCACCTGCAACGTGATGGGGACCGCGACGACGATGGCGGTGGTCGCCGAGGTGCTGGGCATGGCGCTGCCCGGCAGCTCGTTGCTGCCGGCCTCGTCGGCGCAACGGGCGGCGATGGCCGAGACGACCGGACGGCGCATCGTCGAGCGCACCACGGCCGGCATCACGCCCGATCGGCTGGTCACCGAGGCCGCCCTCGGCAACGCTTTCCGGGCGGTGTGCGCGGTCGGCGGGTCGACCAACGCGGTCATCCACCTGCAGGCGATCGCCGGCCGCGCCCGCCGCGAGCTGGGCCGCTACACCCTCCAACGGATCAGCGCGCAGACCCCGCTGCTGGCCGACGTGCGGCCGTCCGGCCGCCGATTCCTGCACGAATTCGACGCCGACGGCGGTGTGCCCGCGCTGATGGACCGGCTCACCGGGCTGGCCGACCTGGATGCCTGGTCGGGCGACGACGTGCCGTGGGCGCGCAGCGTGGTCCGGACCCCGTCCGTGACGGGGTGCCTGCACACCGCCGATCGGCCGGCCGGACCGGCCGGATCGCTCGTGCTGCTGGCCGGGACCCTCGCGCCGGACGGCGCCGTGCTCAAACGATCCGCCGCGGATCCAACGCTGTGCCGGCACCGCGGCCGGGCCGTCGTGTTCGACGGCGTCGCCGACCTGCGGGCCCGCATCGACGCCCCCGACCTCGTCGTCGACGAGACGTCCGTTCTGGTCCTGCGGGGCGTCGGCCCGGTCGGCGGGCCCGGCATGCCGGAGGTCGGACACCTGCCGATCCCGGCCAAACTGATGGAACGAGGAGTGCGCGACATGGTGCGGATCTCGGATGCCCGGATGAGCGGCACCGCCACCGGAACGGTGGTGCTGCACGTCGCCCCCGAGGCGGCGGTGGGCGGCCCGCTGGCGCTCGTGCGCGACGGCGACCTCATCGAACTCGACGCCGACGCCGGGCGCGTCGACCTGCACGTCGACGCGGACGTGCTGGCCCGGCGCCGGGCGGAGTTCGTCGCCGAGACCGTCCCGGCGCTCGGCTACGAACGGCTCTACCGCGAGCACGTGTTGCAGGCCTCGCACGGCTGCGACTTCGACCTGTTCGCGACCCGCTCATGAGCCGGCCCACCGTCCCCACCGAACCCACCGGACGGCCGGTCGGCCTCATCGGCACGGGGGTGATCGGTTCCGCCACGATCGGTCGGCTGCTGGCTGCCGGCCGTCAGGTCGTCGTGCCCAACCGCACCCGCGAGCACGCCGCGGCGGTCCTGGCCGCCGGCGCCCGGTGGGCGTCCGGCGCCGACGAGGTGGTCGACCGGTGCGACGTGGTGTTCTCCGGCCTGCGGAACACCTCCGCCGTTCGCGCGGTGCACGGGGACCTCGTCCGGCGTGTCCGTCCGGGCCAGATCCTCGCCGAGCACGGCACATTCGACCCGGGGCGGGCGGCCGCGCGGGCCGGCGCCGCGGAACGAGGCGGCGCGTTACTGGACGCCCCGGTCACCGGCGGCCGCCGATGAGTGCGACCCACGGCCCCGGTCACGTGATCGTCGTCGGCGGCGGCCCGGTCGGCCTCAGCGCCGCCCTGCTGCTGTCCCGTGCGGGGATCCGGTGCACCGTCCTCGAACGCGACGCCGAGCCCAGCACGCACCCGAAGGCTCGCGGTGTCCGACCGCGGACGATGGAGCTGTTCACCGCGTGGGGGCTGGCCGACGAGCTGATCGCGCATGCACTGCCCGCGGAGGCCGACCGCTTCATCTACTGCGATTCGCTGACCGGCGCGGAGATCGCCCGCAGCCCGGAATCGGACGGGCGGAACGCGGACGTCAGCCCGGTCGGGCCGTGCCGCGTCGCCCAGGACACGGTCCACCGGGTCCTGCTGCGCGCCGTGTCGGACCTGCCGGGCGTGAACGTCCGGGCGGGGGAGTCCGTGGTCGGGGTGGAGCAGGACGGGGATCGGGTCGTCGTGCGGACCGCCGCGGGACTGAGCGTGACGGGCGACTACGTCATCGCCGCCGACGGCGTCGGCAGCACCGTCCGCCGGCTGCTGCAGGTCGACCTGGACGGCGACCCCGTCCTCGGCTACGGGCAGAGCATCTACTGGCTGGGCGATCTGAGCCCGTGGGTGGCCGACCGGCCGTGCATCCAGTTCCACACCGGGCAGCGCACGGGCCATGCGGCGAATATCGCCACCGTCGACGGACGCGACCGTTGGGTCACCATGATCATGCGGCCGCCCGGCGTGGACCGCCCGACGCCGCCGACCCCGCAGGAGGCCGCCGCGGTCATCGCCGAGGCGGTCGGCGCCGACGTCGGCCCGCAGATCCTGGACATCGCCACCTGGCGGATCAGCGCCCAGGTGGCCAGGACGTGGCGGGTCGGCCGGGTGTTCCTGGCCGGCGACGCCGCCCATTCCTTCCCGCCCACCGGCGGTTTCGGGATGAACACCGGCGTCCAGGACGTGCACAACCTGGTCTGGAAGCTGGCCCAGGTGCTGCGCGGCGGGGCCGGTGATGCCCTGCTCGACACCTACGGAGTCGAACGGATCGAGGTCGCCCGGAGCAACGCGGCGTGGAGCGTGGCCAATGGCCGGCGGTTCCGGGAGATCGGCACGGCCATCGCGGCCGACGACCGGGCCCGGCTGGCGCAGTTGCTGGAGGACCAGCGTTCGCATGTGGACGCCACCGACCAGGATCTCGCCTTCGGCTACCCGTCCGGCGCCCTCGCTCCGGGCGTGGACCAGCCCGGAGCGCCGCTCCGGGTCGCGGTGACCGGTCACCGTTTCCCGCACACCGACGTGCTGATTGAGGGCGAGACGCATTCCAGTATCACCGGTCTCGGCGACGGCTTCACGCTGATGGCGGCGGACCTCACCCGCTGGAGCGAGGTCGGCACGCTCCGACCGCTGATTGACCTGGCGGCCTGCCCGGCCGAGGTGCTCGGCCGGGCGGCCGTCGCGCTGGTCCGGCCCGACGGCATCGTCGGCTGGCTCGGCGGCCCCGACGCGTCGATCCACGACCTTCGCGTCGCGGTGGACCACATCCTGGGCCGGTCGGCATGACCGAGCGCGAGCAAGCGAACCACGCCCACCCCCTGCGACTCTCGGCGAACCTGTCCATGCTGTTCGGCGACGTACCGGTCGCCGACCGACCGGCGAAGGCGGCGGCAGCCGGATTCGACCGGGTCGAGAGCTGGTGGCCGTTCGCCGCGCCGGTCCCGGACCGAACGGTCGTCGACGGGTTCTGCCGCTCCCTGGACCGGGCCGGCGTGCAGCTGGTGTCGCTGAATCTGGACGGTGGCGACACCGCGGCCGGCGACCGGGGGCTGCTCTGCATTCCGGGGCTCGGCGCCCGGGTGGCGGACAACCTGGACAGCGTGCTGGGCATCCTGGAGCGCACCGGCTGCCGGATCGTCAACGCGCTCTACGGCAACCGGGATCCGCGGTTCGGCGCCGACGAGCAGGCCCGGACCGGCTTGCGCCGGCTCGTCCGGGTGGCCGACCGGATGTCCGGGATCGGCGGAATCGTCGTGCTGGAAACCCTCAACTCGGTTGACAGTCCGCGCTTCCCGCTCACCGACATCGCAGTGACCGCCGAGATCGTCCGTCGGGCCAACGACCTGAGCCGGGCCGGGAACGTCCGGCTGCTCCTGGACACCTACCACCTGGCCACCATGGGCACCGACCCGGCCGCCGCCGTCCACGAGTTCGCGCCGCTCATCGGGCATGTCCAGTTCGCCGACCACCCGGGGCGGGGGCGCCCCGGGACCGGAGCGGTGAACTTCGCGGCCGTCGAGAGGGCCCTGACCGACGTGGGCTACCGGGGATTCGTCGGGCTCGAGTACGACCCGGCAGCGGGGCCGATCGAGACCGAGCATCCGACACCAGCGAGAGGAATCGCATGAAGATCGTCAGCTACGGGCCACACCGCGCCGAGCGACCGGGGGTGTACGTCCCGGGGCAGGGCATCGTGCCGTTTGATCCGCTGCTCCGCGACATCGGCCTGACGGCCATGGACACCAACACCATCCTGGGGCTGCTGGACCACCTGCAACCGATGATCGAGAAGACCATCGCCGACGGGCACGTCGAGACGATCGATCCGGACCACGTCCGCCTCGGCCCCCCGGTCCCGTTCCCGGACAAGGTCATCGTGGCCGGCGGCAACTACCAGTCGCACGTCGACGAGGCCGCCGGCCGCAAGAACTCGCCGTCGCCCTCGGAGCCGATCATCATGTTCAAGCCGTCGAACACGGTGATCGGCGCGAACGACGCCCTGGTCCGGCCCCGGCAGACCGAGCAACTGGACTACGAGACCGAGATCGGTGTGGTCATCAGCCGCGGTGGGCGGCACATCAGCGCGGTCAACGCCTACGACCACGTCGCGGGGTACCTGATCGCCAACGACGTCACGGCCCGGGATCTGGCCTTCCGGGACGTGCACATCAGCCCCCTGTTCGCGCAGATGACCAGGGCCAAGGGCATCCCCACCGGCGCACCCCTGGGGCCGTGGCTGGTGACCAAGGACGAGATCGCCGACCCGCACCGGCTGACGCTGCGCTGCTGGGTCAACGGCGAGCTGCGGCAGGAGGGCAGCAGCAGCGAGATGATCGTCGACATTCCGCATCTGATCGAGGATTTCAGCAAGGTCATCGAGTTGTCACCGGGCGACGTGATCATGACCGGGACCACGACGGGCTGCGGCGCGTTCCAGGATCCGCCGGTGTTCCTCAAGGCCGGCGACGTGGTCCGGATGGAGATCAGCGGGCTCGGAACCATGCAGACGCCGATCGTGGACGAACGGTGAGCCGGGGCCCGACCTGACGACCCCGGAGGCTGGGCAATCGCCGAATGGTCGCCCGAGGTGCTGGTGGACGCTGGCATCCGGCGCGGGCGGGACGTCGCGGTCGCCCTGACGCTCGGAGCGCGGGCCGTGCTGATCGGCCGTCCGGTCCTGTGCGCGCGCCGCCGCCGTCGGCGTCATCGGTGTCCTGCAGTTCTTCGCGCGCGAGTTGGCGACCACGATGGCGCTGGTCGGGCGCCGACGGGGACCGATCTCGACCCGGGACCGGGTTCGCCGGTGAGCCGACGGGGAGCCGACCTCGCTACCGGATGCGCTCGGCCGCTCGCAGCGCCTCCGGTTCGAGATCGCCGACCCGGCGTAGGATCTCGACCAAGAGCGCCAACAGCGACTCGATGAGATCGTCCTCGGACAGCCGTCCGCCCCGGTCGATCCAGGCCAGCACGACATCGTCCTTCATCGAGATCCAACCCGCGACGAACATCTGGGCCGTGTCGTCCAGGCCGTCGATGCCCATCGTGTCCAGGATCCGCCGGGCGCCGTCCCAGCGGGTCGATTCGAACGTCGCCCGCACCTCGGCGTCACCACCCAGCCCGCCGCGGACCAGGTCGCGCAGCTGCTGGGAATGCCGGCGCAGCCAACGGATGTGGGCACGCATCATCGCGCGCACCGCGTCGTGCGGGGAGAGGTCCGCCGGCGGCGTCATGACCTCCCGCATCTGCACCATGACCTGGTGCAGGACGGCGAGGTAGTAGCCGCGCTTGCTACCGAAGTAGTGGAAGGGCAGGCCGGCCGCCACCCCCGCCGACCGGGCCAGCTCGGACACCAGCACGTCGTCGTACGGGGTGGTGCCGAACGCCTCGACTCCCACGGTGAGCAGCCGTTGCCGGCGGTCCTCTCGCGTCGTGCTCGCGTTCCCCACCGGCCCAGCCTATGACGGCGCGCTCAGGCCGATCGCCGGATCCGGTCGAGTGCGTCCCGCACCGCTGCCGCAGGGTCGACCGGTGCGTGCGTCCAGCGGGCGCCGACATGCCCGTCCGGCCGAATGAGCACGGCACCGCCGGGTGCGAGCCCGTACACCGATGCCCACCGGCCGTCCCCGTCCACCAGGTCGACCCGCGCGTCGTCGGCGTCGGTGCCGATCGTGCAGGTGCGGACGCCCGCCGGGGCCGGCCACGGAACGCGAGCGGTCAGCAGGGTCCACCCGTCGACGAGCCCGATGGTGGACACGTCGGATCCGTCCGGTCGGCGCAGCCGGACGTGCGGCGCCCGGGCTCCGGGATGCGAGGTAGCCACGTACCGCTCGATCGTCGACTCCGGGGCGACCGTGCCGTCCGGCCGGACGGCGGCCGACGTGTAGACCGAGCCGAAGATCTGTCCCTGGGAATGGAACTCGTCCCGTTGCTGGGCCACTCCGGCCGCGAAGCGGGCCCGCAACTCGGCGCCCTCCGGCCGGTCGAACAACTCCAGCACCGCCGGATCGCTCAGCGCGGCTGCGGCCTGCTGCTGATTGCGGGCGTTGACCATGGATCGCTGCGCGTTGAGTTCGGCGACCTGCCGGCGTTCCGGCTGATAGGTGTCCAGGAGGGCCGGCTCGGCCTGGGACCGCAGCACCTCGTCGATCTTCCAGGCCAGGTTGTGCACGTCCTGGATGCCGCTGTTCATGCCGAACCCGCCCATGGGCGGGAACTGGTGGGCCGCATCGCCCGCGAGGAAGACGTTCCCCACCCGCCAGCGGTCGGCGATGGCCATCGCCACCTTCCACCGGAGGACGCCCTGGACCCGGGGCCGCAGGGTCGGCGCCCCGGTGGCGGTGCGGAGCAGCTGCGTGCAGTGCTCGTCGGTGAACACCGAGCGGATGTCGAGGTCGGCGGGCACCTCGACGCTGTAGACCCAGCGGTCGCAGCCGTTCAGGGCGATGAAGATCCCCTGGGTCTGCGCGGCCATGATGAACCACAGGATGTAGGGCCGACGTCGCGTCGCCTCGGACAGATCGGCATGGAAGTAGATGTTCGCCCTGGTCGCCAACGCCTCGCTCCGGTCGAGCGACACACCCAGGCGCTCCCGGACCGTGCTGCCGGCGCCGTCGCAGGCGATCACGTACCGGGCCCGGACCTCGCCGTCGGTGGTGCGCAGGGTCGCCCCGTGCCGATCCTGCGTGACGTCGTCGACCCGGACGCCGAACCGCACCGAGACGCTCGGGATGCCCGCCACCCGGTCACGCAGGGCCGCCTCGATCAGGTCCTGGGCGCAGGAGACCAGCCGCTCGGGCGAATTCGATT
>JBDHZW010000008.1:0-40237 GCA_039812105.1 Nakamurella sp. | reverse complement strand
TCGGGAACGGGCCCTTCTCGATGAACAGCGCGGTGATGAAACCCCACGCGATGAACGCGGCGATGTTCGGCATGATCATCCCGGACAGGAACGTGCCGAACTTCTGCACCGCGACCCGGGACGACTCGGACTTCTTTCTCTTGTCGGTGGCGCCTGCGGCGCTCGCCTCAGCGGTCACGACGTGCCTCTCCCTCGTTGGCCAGGCGTTCGGACGAAATTGGTCGACGCTGCTCCTCGTCTGTTCCGCCGGAGACGGACCGGGGCTCCGGACGCGCTCACGATAAACCCGATCGGGAGTTTCGCAAGTGGGTCCGACGGGTGACACCGGCGCAATCCGAACCGTTATCAAGATCGCTTTGCGAGGTTCGTGACCGTCGGTCGAATTGCGGCCGAGTCGAGACCGAATCGCGATCTCGACGGCGGGGGTCAGGCCAGCATTTCACGAATTTCCTCCGCGCTCAGCGACCCGCCGGCGGGGCGGCCGGCCGTGGAGCCGCCCAGGACGTCGTCGAACAGCTTGGCCTTACCCGCCTTGAGCGCCATCACCTTCTCCTCGATCGTCCCCCGGGCCACGTAGCGATGAACGATGACCGTCCTGGTCTGCCCGATGCGATGCGCCCGGTCGATCGCCTGGTTCTCCGCGGCCGGGTTCCACCAGGGATCGAGCAGGATGCAGTAGTCCGCCTCGGTCAGGTTCAGCCCGAACCCGCCGGCCTTGAGACTGATCAGGAACACCGGGGCCGCGCCGGTGCGGAATTCGTCGATCACCGCCGCCCGGTTGCTCGTCCGGCCGTCCAGCCGGCAGTGCGGGACGCCCAGGCGAACGAGTCGATCCCGGGTCCGGTCGAGGAAGCGGGTGAACTGGCTGAACACGAGAACCCGGTGTCCGGAACCGGCGATCTCCTCGATCCGGTCGATCACCACGTCCAGCTTGCTGGACGGGATGTCGGCGTAGGCGTCGTCGATCAACGACGGGTCCAGGCTCAACTGCCGCAGCAGGGTCAGCGACCGCAGGATCTGGAACCGGTGGTCGTCCAGGCTGCGATCGTCGGACAGCAGCCCGAGGATCTTCTGCCGCTCCCGCTGCAGATGCCGCTGGTAGACCTGCTGGTGCCGCGGGCTCAGGTCCAGCTCGATCACCTGCTCCAGCTTGGCCGGAAGCTCGGGCGCCACCTGCTCTTTCGTGCGCCGGAGGATGAACGGGGCCGCGCGCCGGCGCAGCTGATCCAGCCGGTTCGCGGCCGTCCCTCGTTCGATCGGCACCCGGTAGTGCTCGGTGAACCGGCGCGAGTCGGGAAACAGGCCGGGCGTCGCGATGGCCAGCAGCGCCCAGAACTCCATCAGGTTGTTCTCCAGCGGCGTGCCGGTCACCGCGAACGTCACCGGCGCCGGGAAGTCCCGGGCGCACCGGAAGCCCTTGGACTGCACGCTCTTGACGAACTGCGCCTCGTCCAGGATCAGCCCGGCCCAGGCCGGCTCGCGAAATTCGTCGTTGCCCATCCGGAACAGTTGGTAGGAGGTCACCACCAGATCGGCCCCGGCGACGGCGTCGGCCAGCGGTCGGCCGCGCCGGGCCGGTCCCTGGGTCACCGGCACGACCCGGAGATCCGGGGTGAAGTGGGCGGCCTCGGCCAGCCAGTTCGCGACGACGCTGGTGGGCGCGACCACCAGCAGCGGTGGCCCATGGGGATCGCGTTCCCGGGCGTGCGCGATCAGGCCCAGCATCTGCACGGTCTTGCCCAGGCCCATGTCGTCGGCCAGGATCCCGCCCAATCCCCGGTCGTACCGTTCCCGCAGCCACTCCAGCCCTTCTTGCTGATAGCCGCGCAGGTCGGCGTGCAGCCCGGCCGGCGACCCGGTCACCGACGGCGCCGCCGCGCCGACCGCCAGCGCCCGCAGCCGCGCGGACCAGCGGGCCGCCCGCGGCCCGAGCAGGCCGGTGTCCTCCAGATCGGGCCACCGCGAGGCGGTGTAGCGGTTGATCCGCAGCTCGTCCGGCCCGGCGTCGTCCATCGCCCGGGATTCGTCGATGAGCTCCCGCAACCGGGTCCACCGCTGCGCGTCGCCGGCCAGATCGAGGTAGGTGCCGCTGGGCAGGATGACCACCGGGTCGTCCCCGGCCAGGGCCCGGAAGATCAGCTCGAACGGCACGTGCTCACCGTCCACAGTCACCCGGACGGCGAGACCGAACCAGTCCCGGGTCGGCCGGGCGTCGTCGTCCGGTTCGTCGAGGCCCTCCGGTTCGCCCGCGATGTCCAGCTCGGGCGGCCCGGTGGCCGGCCGGTAGCTCAGCTGCGCGTCCGGGCCGTCGAGTTCGGTGATCAGGTCGTTCCGATCGCGCAGGGCGGGCCAGGCTCCGGTCATGAAGTCGACGGACTGCCTTCCCTGCAACAGGTATCGCGGAAGCGGCTGGACGCCGTCCGCACCGGTGCCGAGCGCCGGCGGCGGCAGCACGTCCAGGGCGAGCACGGCGTCGACGGCGGCGCGCATCGCCTGACGTTCGAACGCGGCCAGGCCGCGCCGGTCGTCGAAGTCGCGGCGCCGGCCGGATTCCTCCTGCCACTGCCAGTTCAGGACGATCCGGTGGCCGGGTTCGCGGGTCACGGTGAGCACGAGCCGCGGCGGGGTCGGCTCGGGCAGGGTGACGGATCCGTCACTGCACAGCACCGGGATGCGCCGTCGCAGGTTCGGCAGGAACTCGGCCAGGAATCGGCTCTCGTCCCCGGCCGGGATGAGAATTGAACCGGAATGCAGCATCCGGGCCAGGTACGAGGCGAGCGGGCGGCGCAGCCGGGCCAGGGTGATCGACCGGTCGGCGTGGCGATCGGCCCGCAGATCCCGGATCACCCCGGTGGCCGGCTCCCCGACCAGCCGGGTGGTGGCGGCGTCCAGGGTCCGGCCGCCCAGCCGAACGACCGGACGTAGCCGCAGCGTCCCCTCCCGCACCACGTCCAACGCGACCTCCGCCGGTTCGGACGCCAGGTCGATCGGGGTGTGCGACCCGTCCAGGAGCAGGTCGACCCCCACCTGGTGGGCGTCGGCCAGGGCGTCCCAGAGCTGCGCGGCGCCGGGGCCGTCCACCGTGATCCAGGAGGTCAGCACCTGGTTCGGCCGCCGGCGCAGCTCGAGATCGGCGATGCCGCGGAGCGACTCGAGCTGCTCCGGACGGTAGTGCGCGGTGAAGTACCCGTACCGCAGGTCACGCCAGGACACCCCGGTGCTGACCCACCGATTGCGGGCGTTGAACTGGATCGGCCGCATCCGCAGCCCGGCCGGGCCGAAGTCGCCCGCGCTCGGCCGGGTCACCACGCCGACCTGCAGGGCCAGCGGGGTGAGCGCCCGGTCCCGGTCGGCCGGCGGCCGCACGGACGCGCCGAGCAGGTGACTGAGCGAGACCTCCCACGCCGGGGCGTCGTCCACCGCCGTCAACCGCCCGGGCGTCCCCGTCGCGACCCCGGCCAGGTGGTGCAGCAGGGCGGCCGCCGCGTGCTTGCAGTCGAGCTCGACCGGACAATCGCAGTCGCCCTCGAAGACGTCCACCCGGCCGCCGGTCAGGGTGAACGTCACCGACACCTCGTACGGCCAGGGCCGGGTGCCGGCGACGGTCGCGGCCAGCGCTCCCGGGCCGACGAGCCGGCAGGTCAGCACCCCGCCGTCGACGACGATCGACCGGGCCCGGCGGAACATGGCCTCCCCGACATGCCAGACCAACCCGGCGTCGTCGATCTCCGGGGACGGCCAGGACCCCGGCCGTGCCTGCCCTGCGTGGCTGCCCACCATTGCCCGATCCCATCCCGCCGCCGTCGCGGTGCGGCCCATGACCGTCCTGCCGATCCCGTTGCTGGGACTGTAGGAGCGGTGTCCGACAGTGCCCGGGTTCGACTCGCGACCGGCCGCCGATCGTTCGGCGGCCGTCGGCCATCCGCGGCCACTGCTCCGCGGGGAAGATCGGGTCGCCTGGAGCGACCGGGCCATCTCCGGGCGTCACCGGCCGTTCGGTCCGGCCGGGTCAGGGTTCCAGCACGACCCGCGGGCCCGGCCGGTGCCAGGCGTCGGCCACCTCGGCCAGGGGCAGCCGTTGGTGAACGATCGTCAGTCGGCCGGCCAGCACCTCGGCGGCGATGTGGGTCAGCGCCGCCCGCCGCTGCTCGACGGTCAGCGAGTTGTTGGTGTAGCCGCGGATCTGCAGCTGCCGGCTGCGGATGGTGGAGGAGTCCATGGGCGACGTCTCGGCGGCCGAGCTGCCCAGGTTGACCAGCCGGCCGCCGCCCCGCAGGGTGCGCAGCGCGGCGGCCGCGGGCACGCCGAAGAGGGGATCGAGCACCAGATCCACCGGGCCGTCGGTGGACCCGGACATCCGGGCGGCCAACGAGTCGACGTCGTCGGTCGGGTCGATCGCCACCGCGGCATCGGCGCCCAACCGGAGCGCGAGTTCCCGGGCCGCCGCGGACCGGGCCACCGCGATCACCCGGCCGGCCCCGGCGCTGCGGGCCAGTTGGATCCCGGCCTGGCCGACGACGCCGCCGGCGCCGAGCACCATCACCGCGTCGCCGGCGGTCAGCTCGCCAGGTCCGGTCATCGCCGTCCAGGCGGCGACCGCGGACAGCCCGAGCGCCGCGACCAGCACCTGATCCACCCCGTCGGGCAGGGCGACGACGTCGTCCACCGGCACCGCGGCCCAGCCGCGCATGCTGCCGTCACCGGGTCGCATGCCGGCCGAGGTGGCGAACCAGACCGTCGTGCCGGCGGCGATCGGCCCGGCCTCGGTCACCCCGACGCCCTGGGTGCCGGGGACGTAGGGGGTCGCCGGGCGGCCGAAGTAGGAGACGCCGCTGGCGCACAGCCGATCCAGCGGGGCGATCGGCGCCGCACTGACCCGGATCAGCACCTCGTCGCCGAGCGGGGGTAGGACATCCCGCTCGCCGAACCGGGGCACGCCGCCGGGCTCGTCCAGCAGCGCGGCCGGCATGGCCGCGGGGGGTGTCGTCACGCCGACGCCACCGCGTGCGCTCCGGCGAGTCGGTTCAGCGCGGCGTCGAGCGCATCGCCCGGGTCCGCCGGGAGGTCCGGGCTGCACCAGGCGACGATGGTGTCCGGCCGCACCAGGAGGGCCCCCGTCGGTCCCACCTCGCGCAGCCGGACCCAGTCGTCGGCGCGGCCGAAGCGTTCCGGCGCAGTCCCGAGCTGGACGATGTCGACGTCGGCGGCCAGCGGGGCATCGCTGCGGGCCAACGCGTCCCGCCAGGCCGCCGACGCGTCATCGATGATCAGCAACCACCGGCCGGGGGTGAGCAGGTCGAGCGTGGACATCCGGCCGTTCGGGGTATCCAGCCAGGCGTGGGGCAGGTGGTGGCCGGGCGCCGCCGACGGGGCGTAGTGCTCCAGGTCGTCGGGGACGCAGCCGCCCGGCTGGTCCGGTTCCCGCAGCACCGCGCCGGTGCTGTAGTAGAAGCCCAGTTCCGCGCCGTGCGCGTGGAACTCCTTGTCCATCACGTGCATCGCCTGCCGCACCCGATCACGGGCGGCCTCGCCGTCCGGCCCGTCGGCGAACAGTGTCTCCAGGGCCTGCCATCCGGCCGCGGGTCCCTGCGCCGGGTCGAGACCGAGGGCGACGTCGACCACGTTGCCGTGGGACCGGAAGTTGGCCAGCGAGTTGGCGGCGACCGTCTGCGCCATCGGCCGCCGCTCGGTCTGGTAGCTGTCCAGCAGCGGTGACAGGGTCGGGTCGGTGAGGGCGGCGGCAATCTTCCAGGTCAGGTTGTGCACGTCCTGGATGCCGGTGTTCAGCCCGAGCGCCCCCCACGGGGGGATCCGATGGGCGGCGTCGCCGGCCAGGAAGACGCGGCCGGCCCGGAACCGGTCGGCCACCACCGACTGGATGTACCAGTGGCTGATCGAGTGCACGTCCACGTCGAGGTCGGCGATGCCCAACGACCGGCCGATCCGGTCCCGCATGTCGGACTCGTCGAACCGGGCCGGGTCGGTCGGCAGGAAGGCGCAGGCGAACACCCATTCCTGCGAGGTTCCCCGGGGATCCCAGGGCCCCAGGTGGTAGAGGTAGCCGCTGCCGATCGACCCGGCATGATCCGGGTTGACGAACCAGTGGATGAGGCACCCTTCGTCCGGCAGGTGCGGCGTCAGGTCCGCGCTGAAGTGCGCGCTGACCATGTCGAGCAGATCGGTGGGGCCGGTGTCGCCGATGCCGAGCAGCCGGCCGACGGTGCGACCGCCGTCGGCGGCGATCACGTAGTCGGCCTCCACCGAATCCGTTGTCCCGTCGGCCGTTCGGTAGGCGACGGTGACCGTGTCGGCGTTCGGATCGGAGATCTCGCCGACCGCCGCCCCGAACCGCAGGTCGGCCCGCTGCGGATGATCCAGCGCGGCCATCCGCAACAGCGGTTCGAGCCGGATCTGCGGCAGCATCGTGTAGCCGCACGGGCTGGCCGCCGCGTATTCGTCCGTGTACTCGCCGCCGCCCCAGGCGTCCCGGATGGCGATCCGGCGCCCGTGCAGCGGGGTCGGGCCGCCGAACGAGGTGTACCAGGCGGTGCGGCGCACCGTCCGCGGCGGGGCGCCGTGCTCCCGGATCACCGTGTCCAGGCCCATGTGCCGGAAGATCTCGATCGTCCGCTGGTTCAGCCCGACCGCCTTCGGGTGCACCGAGGTGCCCGGATGCCGTTCCAGCAGCACGTGATTCACGCCCAGCCGGCTGAGCAGGATCGACGCGGTCAACCCGACCGGGCCACCGCCGACGATCGCGACCGGCACCCGGCGCGCGCCCTGGACCGTCATCCCTCCTCCAGCTGCTCGCGGAAGGCGTCCTCACGCGCGATGGTCGTCGTGTCGGACTTGAAGTCCGTGTACTGGTAGGGGTTCTCCAGCCGTTCGGTGGCCGCCTGGTCCGGGTACATGCCCGCCGCCCAGGCCGGTTCGCCGAGCTCGGACCGCAGGTACTCGACGGTGTTCTCGATCTCCCGGCGGGCCGCGGCCAGGTCCACCCCGACGAGCTTGCCGCCACTCTTGACCAGCCGGCCGTCCACCAGCACGGTGTGCACGTCCGCGCGCTGGGCCTGGAACGCCACGTGCCCGTACGGGTTGAGCACCGGGAAGGACACGGTGGAGTCGTCGTTGCGGAGGAGCACGATGTCGGCCTTCTTGCCGACCTCCAGGCTGCCCAGGTCGTCTCGGCCCAGGGCGTGCGCTCCGCCCCGGGTCGCCCACTCGACGACGTGCTCGGCCCGGAGTCCGGCGTGAGTGATCGTCTCGCCCTTCAGGTGCGCCTCGAAGTGCTCGCGGGACCGGTCCGCGCCCAGGGTCGTGCGCATCGCCGAGAACAGGTCGCCGCTCCACCACACGCTGGTGTCCATGGACAGCGAGACCGGGATGCCGTGCCGGCGGACCTGCCAGGTGGGCGGGTAGCCCTGGCCGGCACTCTGTTCCGATTCGGTGGCGACCGAGATGGAACCGCCGGTGGCGGCGATCCGGTGGTAGGAGTCGGTGGACAGCGACGCGGCGTGCACGTACACCGTGTCCGGCTGCATGAAGCCGCCGTCGTACATCTGGCGGATGCTGTCGTCGCCGGTGGCGCCCCACACTCCGGCGTGCGTGGTGACGGACAGCCCCAGGTCCCGGGCCACCTCGAAGGCGGCCTTCTCCGGGAATGCGGGGTCGCCGGTGACGTCGAAGGCCAGCTGCACGCCGTTCAGCGAGCCCTCGCCGTCGCGGTAGCGCTCCAGGAAGGCGCGCACCGCCGGGTCGGCCGACCACTCCCAGGGTCCGGCCTGGATGTTGCCGTAGGCCAGCACGTATCGGCCGGGCACCGCCTGCAGGGCGTCGACCGCGGCCTGCGCGTGATCGACGGTCTGCAGCCCGTGCGACCAGTCGATCACCGTGGTGACGCCCGATTCCAGCGATTCGAGAGCGGCCAGCCGGTTGCCGGCGGCGACGTCCTGCGGGCGGAACTTCCGGCCGTGCTCCAGGTAGTACCAGACGAAGTACTGGGTCAGCGTCCAGTCGGCGCCGTACCCGCGCATCGCGGTCTGCCACATGTGCCGGTGGGTGTCGATCATGCCGGGCATGACGATGCCGCCGCCGGCGTCGATCTCGCGGGTGCCGGCCGGGACCTCCAGGCCCACGCCGACCCCGGCGATCGAATCCCCGACGACGAGGACGTCGGCGCCCTCCAGGACGGTGTGCGTCTTGTCCATCGTCAGCACGGTGCCGCCGCGGAAGACGATGGATTCGGGAGTCGTCGCTTCGGGAGTCGTCGCTTCGGGAGTCGTCACTGAATTCCCTCTCTGGTCAGGTGGTGATGTCCGGGTACGGCAGGGTGATGTGCTTCATCGCCTTGCCGTAGGCGATCTGGTATTCGAGCGGACCGTGGTCCCGTTCGAACATGGCGATGAACAGGGTCAGGGTGAGGAAGGGGTGGGCGCCCAGCTGGAACAGCGTGACGTGGTCGTGTTCGGCCAGGGCGCGTCGCTCGTCGTCGGTGAATTCCAACCAGGTCGACTTCTCCGCGTCGATGCAGTTGAGCAGCGTGTTGGCCCGCTCGGCCTCCCACCACCGCACGGTGCCGGCCGGGTCCTCGCGATACCGTTCGACCAGCTCCGGGTCGCGGTCGATGGTGAACAGGAACTTGTTCAGCAGGTACTTGCTCATCACACGACCGTCCCTGCCGGCACCCCGCCGGGGTACCAGGTGAAGTAGGCCTCCATGGTGTGGAACAGGTCGAGCGAGTCGACGTAGTCGGCCTTCTGACCCTCCCCCGCCACGCCCATCATCAGCATGAAGTCCATGAACCCGTGCGTGGCGTTGCCGGGGGCGTGCAGGCTGTCCAGGGTGACCTCGGCCAGGCAGCCGTCGATGTCGCCGGAGGCGATCCAGTCGACCGCCTTCCGGTCGAATTCGGGGTCCGGCCCGTGCTCGCCGAACTGCCGGGGACCGCCCAGTTCCAGCGACAGGTGACCGGTGCCGATGATCGCGACTCGCTGGTCGCTGTCCCAGGATTCGACCATCTCGCGCAGCGCCTTGCCGAGCGCGACGAAGCGGCGTGGCTGCGGCAGCGGCGGGGCGAAGATGTTGGTGTAGACCGGCACGATCGGCAGGTCGGCCTGCGGGCGCAGCGTGATGATCGGACAGGTGACGCTGTGGTCGATGCGCAGCTCGTTGCTGAAGGCAAGGTCGAAGTCGCGGTCCAGGCCGTCCCGCAGGATGTGCGCGGCCAGCTCCTCCTGGCCCTTGAGCCGGAGGCGGGGCAGGCCGAACTCGCGTTCCTCGTTGTACCAGTTGGCGTCGAACCAGGGCGCCTTGCCGACCAGGAACTGCGGCATGTTGTCCAGCCACAACTGGTGGAAGTGGTCGCTGCCGACCATCACCAGCACGTCGGGTTCGGCGACCGTGAGCGTCTCGCGGAAGCGTTCGATCTTGGCCACCCACTCGTCGGCGAACGGCGGCCGGTCGGCCCCGGTCGAGGTGCTGGTCCGGTAGTAGAACGGATGGTGGGTGGACGCGATGACGGCGGCGATCTCAGCCATGCACAGCTCTCGATTCCTGGGGCGGTTCGTAAGGGTCGGGCGGGACCGATTCGTTGTTGAGGTCGACGGACAGGAAGATCTCGTTGGCCACCGGGTGCCGCAGCTCCTCGGCGAGCTGGCCGATCAGCCCGGCGGTGCGGGCCAGCAGGGCGAAGCCGCGCAGCAGCTCCAGCGGCAGGCCCAGATCCGCCAACGCCGCGCCGCACACCCCGGCTCCGTTGAGCGGCAACGTCTTTCCTAGCACCTGGGGATGCATCCGGCCGATGGCCGCGAACAGCGACAGGTGCGGGCCGACCAGGTTCTCCTCGGCGGCGATGGCGAACAGCCGGGGCGTTCGCGGATCGCCGTCCTTGTGCACGTGGTGACCCAACCCCGGGACGAATTCCCGGCGGGCCCGCTGCTCGGTGACGGTGGCCAGGGCCAGGGCGTCCCACCCGGCGTCGTCGGCGGGCAGGGCGTCCTGGGCGCTGAGCACGTCGTGCAGGAACCGCCCGCAGTCCTCGGTCACGCCGAGGAACCGGGACCCACCGCCGAGGATCCCGGCGGCCAGCGCGCCCTGGACCGAGTCCGGGGCGGACAGGTAGGTCAGCCGCGCGGCGATCGCGGTGGGAGTGAAGCCGTGGTCGGCCAGGGCGGCGAGAACGGCTTCGAAGACCCGCGTCTCGCCCGGGGTGGGCCGGCGCTGGGTGGCCAGCCAGAAGGCCAGCTCGCCGAAGCCGACGGAGCCCATCACGTCGTCGGCGAGGTCCGCGCCGAGCAGTGTGATCCGGTGCCGGCTGCTGGCACCCAGCGCGGTCGGGTAGACCGGGCGCTCGATCATCTCAGGCATTGCCGGCTCCGCCCAGCCAGGCGCGGATCTCCGAGCCCTGCTCGTCGAGGGACGGCGGCGGCAGCCGGTAGCCGGGCGGGGTGGCGGAGAACCTGATCGGGTTGCGCACCGAGGGGACCCGGTCGTCGCCGATCTCGACGACCGGTTGCAGGCCCAGCGATTCGGCGAGTTCGACCCCGCCCTGCACGGTGTTGATGGGCCCGCTGGGCAACCCGGCCTCGGTGAGGATGCCGAACCAGTCCTGGGCGCTGCGGGCCGACAGCGCGTCCAACAGCAACGGCCGCAGCTGCTCCCGGTTGTCGTTGCGCTTGCCGACGGTGTCGAACCGCTCGTCGTCGGCCAGCTCGGGCCGGCCGATCGCGGCGGCCAGCCGGCGGAACTGACCGTCGTTGCCGGCGATGACGATCAGCTCGCCGTCCCCGGTCCGCAGCGGCTCGTACGGGAACAGGCTCAGGTGCCCGTTGCCCATCCGGTGCGGCACCACACCGCCGGCGACGTACGCCGACGCCTGATTGACCAGGGCGGACAGCGCGCTGGACAGCAGATTGGTCTCGATGTGCTGGCCCTGGCCGGTCCGGTCGCGGTGGTGCAGCGCGGCGAGAATGCCGATCACCGAATGCATGCCGGTCATCACGTCGAAGACGGAGATGCCGGAGCGGAAGGGCGGACCGTCCGGTGCCCCGGTCAGGCTCATCAGCCCGGAGACACCCTGCACCAGCAGGTCGTACCCGGGCAGATCGGCACCCAGACCAGCGCCGAAACCGCTGATGGAGCAGTAGATCACGGTCCCGTTGCGGGCGCGGACGGCGTCGTGGTCCAGCCCGAACCGGGTCAGCCCACCGGGTTTGAAGTTCTGGATGAAGACGTCGGCGCGGGCGCTCAGCTCGTGGGCCAGCGCGCGGTCGCCTTCGTCCTTCAGGTCCAGCACGACCGACCGTTTGTTGCGGTTGATCGCCAGGTAGTACGTGCCGACGCCGTCGCGGGTGGGGGGCACCCAGCCGCGGGTGTCGTCACCCCCCGGCCCCTCGACCTTGATGACGTCGGCGCCGAGGTCGGCCAGCAGCATCGTCGCGTAGGGCCCGGCCAGCACCCGGGAGAAGTCGGCGACCAGGATCCCCGCAAGCGGGCCCGGCCTGCCCCGGTCCGGTGGCACATCCACGTTGGCGTCACTCCTGCCGTCCAGCGGACAGTTGTCCGCTGCCGAATGTGCCGCACGCCCACCGGCCTGTCAAGGGATCCCGGGTCAATGATTCGGCATGAAATCCGTGGGCGAGCGGCGCGTCAGGCGGGGCGGCTCACATGCGGAAGGGCGTCGCGGCGGGCGAAGTCGGCGCTGATCTCGCCGGCCGTGGCCAGCAGCAGCGGGAGGTGCTCCTCGACCAGTTTCTGCACGCTGGTCTCGGCGGCGTGCGCGTTGACGTTGAGCGCGGCGATGACCCGGCCGCTCCCGTTCCGCAGCGGCGCGGCCACCGAGCGGATGCCCGCCGCCAGCTTCTCATCGGTGAGCGCCCAGCCGCGGGCCCGCACCTGCGCCAACTCGGCGTCCCGCTCGGCCCGGTCCGGCTGCCAGCGGGGGATCACGCCGGACCGGGACGGTTCGGCCAGGATCCGGTCCACCTCGTCGGCCGGAACCGCGGCCAGCAGAACCTTTCCCAGCGAGGTGGGCAGGGCGGGGAACCGGGTGCCGATGTCCACCGCGAGGGTGACGATCTTCGGCACGGACACCCGGGCCACATAGACCACGTCCGATCCGTCCAGCTGGGCGATCGACGACGACTCGTGGGTGCTGGCCACCAGCCGCTCCATGTGCGGCCGGGCGATCTCCCACAGCCCCATCGAATGCACGTAGGCCATGCCCAGCTCCAGCACCCGTGGGGTCAGCGCGAACCCACCGGCGGCCGGCCGCACGTAGCCCAGTTCGGCCAGGGTCAGCAGGATCCGGCGGGCGGTCGGCCGGGCCAGGCCGGTGGCCGTGGCCACCTCGGCCAGCGACAGCACCGGCCGGCCGGGCCGGAACGCGGCGATCACCCCGAGGCCACGGGCCAGCGCCTCGATGAAGTCCGGTCCGGTGCCGTCACGGGCCACCGGGCACCCCCTTGCGTCGGCTCGAATGATGCACCGACTCTACGACCACTGTCCGCCACGCGGACAGTGGTACGCGGAGTTATCGGTCAGGTCATCGCGTGCGGCTCGGCGGCCGCCACCGCGGGCCCGCCCGTCGGCTGCCGGATCAGGCCGATCGCCGCGGCGCCGACCAGGAACAGGACGGCGACCGTCAGGTACAGCGCGACGGTGGTCCATCCGGCGTCCAGCAGCACGCCGGCGCTGATCGGCGCGAGGATGGCGCCGAGCCGGCCGACACCCAGGGCCACGCCCACCCCGGTGGCCCGAACGTCGGTCTCGTACAGGGCGGGGGTGACGGTGTAGAGGCCGGCCACGCAGCCGTTGACGAGCAGCCCGACCACCCCACCGATCCGTCGCCGCCACGGGCACCCCTTCCGGCCTGGACCACCATGATCCCGCAGGAGCGGCGCCCGCACGGCGCGAGATCACCTCAGCATTCGACGATGTTCACCGGGATGACGTTCAGCGCCAGACCGCCGCGCGCGGTTTCCTTGTACTTGACGCTCATGTCGGCGCCGGTCTCCCGCATCGTCTTGATCGCCTTGTCCAGCGAGACGTGATGCTGGCCGTCGCCCAGGATGGCCATCCGGGCGGCGGTGATCGCCTTGACCGATGCGACCGCGTTGCGCTCGATGCACGGGATCTGCACCAGCCCACCCACCGGGTCGCAGGTCAGACCCAGGTTGTGCTCGATCCCGATCTCCGCGGCGTTCTCCACATGCTCCGGGGTGCCGCCGAGCACCTCGGCCAGCCCGGCCGCGGCCATCGCACACGCCGACCCGACCTCGCCCTGGCAACCGACCTCGGCCCCGGAGATGGATGCGCCCTCCTTGAACAGGATGCCGACGGCGGCGGCGGTGAGCAGGAATCGAACGATGCCCTCATCATCGGCGCCCGGAACGAACCGCCGGTAGTAGTGCAGCACCGCGGGCACGATGCCGGCGGCACCGTTCGTCGGGGCGGTCACCACCCGCCCGCCGGCCGCGTTCTCCTCGTTGACCGCCAGCGCGAACAGGGTGATCCACTCCATCGCCCGCAACGGGTCCGCGGCGTCCGACCCGGCCAGCAGTTGCTCGTGCAGCGCGGCGGCCCGGCGTCGGACCTTCAGCCCGCCGGGCAGCACGCCGGTGGCCCGGCAGCCGTTGTCCACGCATTCCCGCATGACCGCCCAGATGCCCAGCAGCCCGTCCCGGACCTGCTGCTCGGTCCGCCGCACCAGCTCGTTCTGCAGCATGATCCAGCTGATCGACTGCCCGGTGGCCCGGGTGTGCCCGAGCAGCTCGGCGGCCGTGCTGAACGGGTACGGCACCGGGGTGGGGTCGGGAACGACGGCCTGCGCGCCGGTCTCGTCCTCACCGAGGATGAACCCGCCGCCCACCGAGAAGTAGGTCCGGCCGATCAGCTCGGCGCCGTCGGCGTCGTAGGCGTGGAACTGCATGCCATTGGTGTGGAAGTCCAACCGCCGCCGGCGGTGCAGCACGATGTCCTCGTCCGGGTCGAACCCGATCACCGCCGACCATGGCAGGGTCAGCCGGTGGGTGTCGTACACGGCCTGCACCGCCGGACCCGTCGCCCGCGGGTCGACCGTGTCCGGGGCGTGCCCCTGCAACCCCAGGATGACGGCCTTGACCGTCCCGTGCCCGTGACCGGTCGCCCCCAACGAGCCGAACAACTCCACCCGGATCGCGAACGGATCGACCGCCTCGTCCCGCAACTCCTGCGTGAACAGCAGCGCCGCCCGCATCGGGCCGACCGTGTGCGAACTGGACGGACCGATACCGACCTTGAACAGGTCGAACACACTGATGGTCACGACAACATCATCCTTCTGTGGGCGCCGAGCGGGGTAACGGACGGGCTCGCCGGCCGTCCGCGTTGCCGGGCGGGGATTGCGGAAGGATCATCGCGGCGCGCTCCTCCTCGGACCGGCCGCCCCAGATCCCGTAGGCCTCGACGACGTCGAGGGCGTGGTCGAGGCACTCCTGGACCACCGGGCAGATCCGGCAGACGGCCTTGGCCACCGCGATCCGCCGGCGGCGGCCCGCCGCCCGCTCGTTCGGCGGATGGAAGAAGACGTCGCTGCTCATCCCCCGGCAGGCGGCGGACTCCTGCCACTCCCAGCGGGCGGCGATCGGAGCCAAGGGGTGTCGGCCGTCCAGCGATTCACCGTTCGTCACGGAACCCGCGCCCTTCGTCCCTCGGCCGGTCAGGACACGACCTACCGCGTCGGCGTCTCGTCGGCCGGCGGGGTGCGGTCGATCGACGACCGATGGGGAATGGTCGGATACGGCCCGGTGAAGGACGCCCGCTCCTCGGCGATGGCCGTGATCCGGCCCCGGCACAGGAACCAGCCCAGCACCAGCAACGGCACGATGATCACCAGCGAGCCGATGGTGTAGGTGCCGACCGGGTAGTCGAACCCGATCAGCACGAGCACGCCGACCAGGAAGGCCAGGGTCAGGTACGAGGTGAACGGTGCGCCGATCATCTTGAACGAGGGCCGCTTGAGCAGCCCTCGATCGGCCCACTGCTTGAGCCGGATCTGGCACAGCACGATCGTGGCCCAGGCCGCGATGATCCCCAGAGACGCCACGTTCAACACGATCTCGAACGCGGACTCCGGCACGATCGCGTTCAGTCCGACGCCCAGCAGGGTCATCGCCGCGGTGATCGCGATGCCGCCGTAGGGCACGCCGGCCTTGTTCATCCGGGCCGCGAACTTCGGCGCGGACCCGTTCATCGCCATCGAGCGGAGGATCCGCCCGGTGGAGTACAACCCGGCGTTCAACGACGAGAGGGCGGCGGTGAGCACCACCAGGTTCATGATCAACCCGGCCCCGTCCACGCCGATCGAGTCGAAGAACGTCACGAACGGCGAGACACCGGCCTGGTAGGCGGTGTACGGCAGCAGCAGCACCAGCAGCAGCACCGACCCGACGTAGAAGACGCCGATCCGCAGGATGACCGTGTTGATCGCCTTCGGCATCACCTTTTCCGGATTCTTCGTCTCGCCCGCGGTGGTCCCGATCAGCTCGATCGAGGCGTAGGCGAACACGACGCCCTGGATGATGACGATCGCCGGCAGCAGGCCGTTGGGCAGAGCGCCCCCGTTGTCGGAGATCAGGCTGAACCCGACCTGGTGCCCGTCGATCGGCGTGCCGAAGAGCACGAAGTAGGTGCCGACGACCAGGAACGCGACCAGGGCGAGCACCTTGATCAGCGCGAACCAGAACTCCATCTCGCCGAACACCTTGACCGACACCAGGTTCAGCGACAGCACGACGGCCAGCGCGACCAGCGCCCAGACCCATTGCGGCACCGAGCTGATGAACGGCGAGTACTGGCCGAAGAACTTCATGTACAGCGCCACCGCGGTGACGTCGACGATGGCGGTCATCGCCCAGTTCAGCCAGTACATCCAGCCGGCCGCGAAGGCCGCCTTCTCCCCGTAGAACTCCCGGGCGTAGGAGACGAACGAACCGGAGGACGGCCGGTGCAGGACCAGTTCACCCAGCGCGCGCAGCACCAGGAAGGCGAAGAATCCGCAGAGCGCGTAGATCAGCACCAGGGCGGGCCCGGCCTGGGCGAGGCGGCCGCCGGCGCCGAGGAACAGACCCGTGCCGATCGCGCCGCCGATGGCGATCATCTGCACCTGGCGGGCTTTGAGACCCTTGTGGTAGCCCTTCTCCTCCTCCTGGAAGAGCTCGGTCAGGTGCGACTCGGTCTGCTCGGGCGAAGGATGGTGATACGCGTGGTGGGCGCTCGCCGGAGTCTGCGTGCGACTGTCGGGGACGGTCACGAAACACCTCTTTGTGTCGGTGGGAAGGGACTGCCGTGCTTGGGGATCAGCGGAACAGGTGGGGGGCCGCGACGACCGAGCCGACCGGCCGGCCGCCGCCCAGGACGGTGGTGGCGGACACGACGGCGGCCGCGACGGCCGCGGCCCGAGTGGGCACGCCGAGGAAGTCCAGGGCGGCCAGAACGATCGGCAGGCGGGCGCGCTCGGCCCCGTCGGAGATCTTGAAGGCGGCCGCGCGGCCGTCCGGCAGGGCGAAGGCCTGCACCCCGTCGGCGCCGAGCTTGACCAGCAGGCCGGGGATCTCGCGCATCAGGGCGGTGTCGCCGGACGTCGTGCCGCCGACCAGGTGGGGATGGCGGCGCATCGCGTCGGCGACCGCGCGGGCCGGGCTGCCCGGCTCGGCGGTGACCAGCGACCCGAACCCGCGGGCCAGCCCGACCAGGTCGGTCGCGTAGACCGGCGCCCCGCACCCGTCGATCCCGACGGTGCCGGAAACGGCCGATCCGGTTGCCTTCTCGATCGTGGCCCGGATGCGTCGCTGGAGCGGATGCGCCGGGTCGAGGTAGTCGTCGGTCGACCAGCCGTTGAGCCGGCACGTCCGCAGCATGGCGGCGTGCTTGCCGGAGCAGTTCATGTAGATCCGGCGGGGGCCGCCGCCACTGCGGACGACCTCGTCCCGGGCGCTCGGATCGCCGGGCAGGTCGGCCGGGCAGCCCAGGTCGTCCTCGGTCAGGCGACCGGCGGCCAGCACCGACCGCACCGCCGCCACGTGCTCGGTCTCGCCGTGGTGCGAGGCGGCGGCGATGGCCAACTCCGGTCCGGCCAGATCGAGTCCGGCGTCCAGCAACGCAGTGGCCTGGAACGGCTTGGCGCAGGAGCGGTGGAACACCGGCCGGTGCCCGTCGCCGGCCTGCCGGAGCACCCCACCGTCCCGGTCGACGATCACCAGGGCGCCGTAGTGGGTGCCCTCATGCAGGCCGGACCGGTAGACCCGGGCCAGCTCGACGTCGACCTCGGGTCGGGCGAGAAGCGCAGTCGAGGAGGCGATGTCGGCGACGGTCACGGACGGGCACCGGCCGGGCCGGCCACTACGTCCAGGATCTCGTCGATCCGCTCGCGGGTCAGCAGTCCGCGCTGCTCCACGATCTCGGCCACCCCACGCCCGCTGACCAGTGCCTCCTGGGCCACGTCGGTCGCGTTCTCGTAGCCGATGGTCGGGCTCAGCGCGGTGACCAGGCCGATGGAGTCGGCCACCCGGGCCCGCAGCAGGTCGCGGTTCGCGGTGATGCCGTCGATGCACTTGTCGGCCAGCACGACCGCGGCCGCGGCCAGGTGGTCCAGGCTGGCGAACAGGGAGTGGGCGATGATCGGCTCGAACGCGTTGAGCTGCAGTTGCCCGCTCTCGGCGGCGAAGGTGACCGTCACGTCGTTGCCGATCACCTCGAAGGCGACCTGGTTGACGACCTCCGGGATCACCGGATTCACCTTGCCGGGCATGATCGACGAGCCGGCCTGCCGGGCGGGCAGGTTGATCTCGCCGAAGCCGGCCCGCGGGCCGGAGGACAGCAGGCGCAGGTCGTTGCAGGTCTTGGACAGCTTGACGGCCACCCGCTTGAGCACCCCGGACAGTTGCACGAAGTGCCCGACGTCGGAGGTGGCCTCGACCAGATCGGTGGCGGACACCAGGGTCTCGATGCCGGTCAGGCGGCGCAGTTCGGCGATGACGTGCCGCCGGTACTCGGGATGGGCGTTGAGTTCGGTGCCGATGGCGGTGCCGCCCAGATTGACCTCGTGCAGCAGGGCCCGCGCCTCCCGCAGCCGCTGCCGGTCCTCCTCCAGGGTGGAGGCGAACGCGCCGAACTCCTGGCCCAGGGTCATCGGCACAGCGTCCTGCAGCTGGGTGCGGCCCATCTTCAGCACGTCGGCGAACTCGGCGGCCTTGCGCAGGTACGCGGCGTGCAGCACGCCCAGGGCGGCGTCCAGCTTGACCACGTAGGCGTCCAGGGCGATGTTGATGGCGGTCGGATAGACGTCGTTGGTGCTCTGCCCGAGATTCACGTCCTGCAACGGGTGCAGGTAGCGGTACTCGCCGCGGGCGTGGCCCAGGATCTCCAGCGCCCGGTTGGCGATGACCTCGTTGGCGTTCATGTTCGTCGAGGTGCCGGCCCCGCCCTGGATCATGTCGACGACGAACTGGTCGTGCAGGGCGCCTGCCCGGATCTGTTCGGTGGCCGCGATGATCGCGTCGGCCTTGGCCGGGTCGAGGGCGCCGATGGTCCGGTTCGCGGTGGCCGCGGCCTGCTTGACGGCGGCGAGGGCGGCGATGAACGCCGGGTAGATGGCCAGCTTGATTCCGGTGATCGGGAAGTTGTCGACCGCGCGGGCGGTGTGCACCCCGTAGTACGCGTCGGCCGGCACGTCGAGGTTGCCCAGCAGGTCGTGCTCGGACCGGGTCACCGCCGGAACGGCGTCGGCCGGGGCGGTCTGGGTGGGGGCGGTGTCGGTGGGGGCGGCGCTGATGGTCATGTCGGGTGGACACCCTTCTGCACAGCGGGGCGACGCTGCGGCGGAGACGGCAATGGTGGCGGGCTACCTAGCTGTCAAGCTGTCGGACAGATTTGAGACTAGGGCGCCCGGCGACCGCCGGTCAACCGCATCGTGACGACGCTCACGCGGCCCTGAATCGGTGCAGGTGACGGTTGTCCGGCGGGCCGGTCGGGGGCAGCGAACGGCTCTACCATGGCCCCCATGGGTCCGTCTGACAGCTGGACAACCTCACAGCCGCAGTTCACCCGGGTGTCCGCGGCCGAGGCGGTGCTGGCCGACCTGCGGGGAGCGATCGAGCGCGGCGAACTGGCGATCGGCCAGCGCCTTCCGTCCGAGGCGGCCCTGGGCACGCGGTACGGGGTGAGCCGGGCGGTGGTCCGGGAGGCGCTCCGGTCGTGCGAGACCCTGGGGTTGACCCGGACCCGGACCGGCAGCGGCACGTTCGTCATCGCCGATCACGTGCCGGCCGCGCTGTCGGTCGGCGAGTTCTCGAGCCAGGACCTGCTGGAGGCCCGGCCGCACGTGGAGATCCCGGCGGCCGGGTGGGCCGCGACGCGGCGCACGACGGCCCAGCGGGACGAGTTGCGCCGGCTGATCCGGGAGATGGAGGTGGCGACCGATCCCGAGCACTGGGTGCGGATCGACGCCGCCTTCCACGCCGCCATCGCCCGGGCCAGCGGCAACAAGGTGTTCGCCGCCCTGCACGCCACGATGGCGTCCGCGCTTTCCCGGCAGTCCGAGACGCTGAATCTCATCGCGCACCGCCGGGAGGCGGCCAACGCCGAGCACGCGGCGATCGTCGCGGCCGTCGACGCCCGGGCTCAGCCGCAGGCCGAGGCGGCGATGGCCGAGCACCTCGCGCAGGTGCGCCGCGCGGTGGAGGGACTCACCGCGGGCGGCTGAGGCCGACGGTCCTACAGCGCGCTCGCGATGTCGGTCTGCGCGAAGTCGTTGCCCTTGAACAGCAGAGACGCTCCCAGCGTCCGCGCGAGGGCATAGCTGAAGCAATCGCCGAGGTTGAGGCCGGCGGGATGCCGGCCCTTGCCGAACCGACGCCACGCCGCGAAGGCGGCCGTCACTTGATCGCCGCCCACCGGCTCGGTGGCCACCGCCAGCCGGTTCAGCATCGCCTCCGTGTCCTGCACGGCCACCGGTCCCTGGCGGACTTCGATCACGATGCCGAGCTCCACCCGGGTGACGGCGCTGATACCGAGCTCGCCCGCGTGACGGGCCATCACCGCCGCATAGGCCTCCGCGTCGGGTTCGCCGAAGATCACCGCGGCCACCGCGGACGTGTCGAGGACGACCGAACTCACCGCGGAAGCCCGTCCTCGTCGTAGCCGACGATCTCGTCGGCGGACCGAGCGTCGAGAACCGCGCGCTCTCGGCCCCGGCGAATGAACTCGTCCAGGCCGAGATCGGGAGCGCTCGCGCTCTTGCGGGCACGGATCCGGATCAGTCTCTCCTCAATGGCACGACGGGTCGCGACCGTGATCGACTCGCCCGCTTCGGCCGCGAGTTCACGAGCGAGCCGATCCGTCTCGGCGTCCTTGATGTTCAGCACCATCGCTCCACCCTACGGGGAGGAAAGGTAGCCTGCCAGGAAGATCACTACCGGTCCTCCGGGGCGAACCCGGCCACCACAGCGGACAGGTCCTCCGCCTCGGCCCAGCTGTAGGACATGTGCACCCGCTCGGTCGACGGGGGGCGCCGAGCGACCGACAGGCCCGGCCGCCATTCCCGGGCCGGCCGGATCGGTCGCGGGACGAAGCCGCCGCCGCAGTTCGGGCAGACGTTCCGCAGTCGCTCGACACACGTGGCACACCAGGTGCATTCGAAGCTGCAGATCATCGCCTCGGTGGCGGCCGGCGGCAGGTCCTTGTCGCAGCCCTCGCAGTTGGGGCGCAGGTGGAGGGCCATCGGACCGGCGCCGTCAGACCGCGAGGGGCACTTCGTAGGTCTCGTCCGCCGGGTGCCCGGCCCGCTCGTGCACGCGCCGGACGGCGTCGATGGACGGTCCGGTGGCCAGGCAGAAGACCTTGCCGCTGACCGGGTCGAGCCACGCCCGCTCGAAGCGCACGCCCTCCTGCGCCTGCACGTCCAGGTCGGCCTGGTGGGCCTGGTCGAACTGCTCCTGGGTGACGCCGTGGAAGCCCTCGTGGATGTCGATGAAGGTGGGCATTGTCGCGATCCTTTCGATCGGGTGGGGTGGACGACGTCCACTCTGCGCCGGTGCCGCGGCTCGGGCTAGTGACGGATTCGACGCGATGCGCCAGAATAACGACATGACCGTTCGATCCCGGGGCTCGGCCCATCGGGTTGCCTGCCTGGTCTTCGACGGGGTCGCGCCGTTCGAACTCGGTACGGTGGCCGAGGTTTTCGCGGTTTCACGACCGGAACTCGACGTGTCGTGGTGGTATTCGTTCACGCTGTGCGCGCAGCGGCCCGGACCGCACCGGGCGACCGGCGGCTTCGACGTCGACGTGAAGGCCGGGCTGGACGCGCTGCGCCGCGCGGACACCGTCGTGATCCCGAACTTCCCGGACGTGGAGGCGGACGTGTCGGCGCCGGTGGCCCGGCAGTTGCGGGCGGCCCGGGATCGCGGGGCCCGGCTGCTGTCCATCTGCACCGGCGCGTTCGCGCTGGCCTCGGCCGGGGTGCTCGACGGGTTGCCCGCCACCACGCACTGGCGGCACGCCCGGCGCCTGCAGGAGCGGTTCCCGGCCGTCGACGTCCGGCCGGGGGTGCTGTACGTCGACGCCGGCCGGGTGCTGACGTCGGCCGGCACCGCCGCCGGCATCGACCTGTGCCTGCATCTGGTGCGCCGGGACCACGGGCCGGCGATCGCCGGGCGGGTGGCGAACCGGATGGTGGTCGCGGCGCACCGCGAGGGTGGACAGTCCCAGTTCGTCGAGCAGCCGGTCGAACCGGCGCCGGCCGACGACCCGATCGCCACCGCCGTCGGGTACGCGAAGGAGAACCTTTCGGCGGACCTGAATGTCGACGTGCTGGCGCGGGTGGCGCACCTGTCCACCCGGCAGTTCGAGCGGCGGTTCCAGGAGGCGCTGCGGGTCACCCCGGGCCGGTGGATCGCCCGGCAGCGGATCGAGGCCGGCCGGGCGATGCTGGTCGACTCCGACCTCCCGGTCGAGGCGGTGGCCGAGCGGGTCGGCCTGTCGGTGGCCGGGTTCCGGGCGACGTTCAAGCAGGGGGTGGGCCTGAGCCCGGCCGCCTACCGCGCCCAGCGCCGCGCCTGACCCCGCGCCCTCCCCCTCTCCTGCTGTTGATCATGGGGAAGGGGCCCTTGTGACAGAGCCATAAGGGCTCCTTCCCCATGATCAACTCCGGGTTGGGCGACCCGGGTGAGCGTTCAGCCGGCGCCGCCGAGGCGGCGACCGATGGCCTCGGCGGTGCGCTGCACCTGGGTGATGAGCTGCGGCGACGCGGGCGCGTCGGCCATCGGGAAGGTGATCGCGACCGCGGCCAGTGGGTAGCCCTGGTGGTCGGTCACCGCGCAGGCGATGCTGGCCGCGTCGCCGCTGACCAGCCCGGTCTCGGTGGAGTAGCCGGCGCGACGGACGGCGGCGAGCTCGCGGCGCAGCCCGGCCAGGGTGGTGGCCCCCCCACCGTGCCGCTCCACCAGCGACTCGCGGTTGGGGTACAGCGCCCGCAGCTGCTGCGGCGGCAGCGCGGCCAGCATGGACAGGCCGCTGGCGGTCAGGTGGGCCGGCAGCCGCACCTCGACGTCGGTGACCAGGATCGGCCGGCCCTGCGCCCGCTCCTCGATCAGGTACAGCACGTCCTGCCCGTGCAGCACCCCCAAGTGCCCGGTGAAGCCGACCCGGTCGACCAGCCGGGCCAGGAACGGCCGGGCCAACCGCTGCATCGGCGCCTGCCGGTTGTAGGCCGACCCCAGGTCGAAAGCACTGAGCCCCAAGGTATATCGCCGCTCGGCCTCCAGGTGCACGACGAAGCCCTCGTCCCGCAGCAGGGCCAGCAGGTGGTAGACGGTCGACCGGGGCACGTTCAGCTCCCGGGCGATGGTCGCCGCCGGCATCGGCTCGGCGTGCCGGGCGAGCAGCTTGAGCAGCGCGATGCAGGCGGCGGCGGCAGGGACGTTGGCCATGTCAACAGTCTCGCATACGAGACTAGACGTCTCGGATACGAGACACAACTGCCTCCGAACCCCTATTGCCACAGGCCAGGGCCCTGGTTCCATAGACGTACCGCAAGCGGTGAGGCGCCTCACAACCAAGCAACCGCACGACCGGCCATCCGGCTCACGACCCACGTGGGCCGAAACGAAAGGAACGCCCCATGCAAGGTGCACGCCCCGTCCGTGCCGCCCACGGAACGACCCTCACCGCGAAGTCCTGGGCCACCGAGGCCCCGCTGCGGATGCTGATGAACAACCTCGACCCGGAGAACGCCGAGCGTCCCGACGACCTGGTCGTCTACGGCGGCACCGGCAAGGCGGCCCGCGACTGGCGCTCCTTCGACGCCATGGTGCGCACCCTGACCAACCTGGAGAAGGACGAGACCATGCTCGTCCAGTCCGGCCGGCCGGTCGGCGTCATGCGCACCCACGAGTGGGCGCCCCGGGTCATCCTGGCCAATTCCAACCTGGTCGGCGACTGGGCCACCTGGCCCGAGTTCCGCCGGCTGGAGAAGCTCGGCCTGACCATGTACGGGCAGATGACCGCCGGTTCGTGGATCTACATCGGTTCCCAGGGCATCGTGCAGGGCACCTACGAGACGTTCGCCGCGATCGCCGAGAAGCGGTTCAACGGCACCCTGGCCGGCACCCTGACGCTGACCGGCGGCGCGGGCGGCATGGGCGGCGCCCAGCCGCTCGCGGTCACCCTCAACGGCGGCGCCTGCCTCATCGTCGACGTCGACCGCACCCGGCTGCAGCGCCGGGTCGACCACCGCTACCTGGACGAGATCGCCAACGACATCGACGACGCGATCGCCAAGGCGCTGCAGGCCAAGGCCGACCAGAAGGCCTGGTCGATCGGCCTGGTCGGGAACTGCGCCGAGGTGTTCCCCGAGCTGCTGCGCCGCGGCGTGGCCATCGACATCGTCACCGACCAGACCAGCGCGCACGACCCGCTGTCCTACCTGCCCACCGGCATCAGCGTCGAGGACTGGCACGACTACGCCGAGCGCAAGCCGGAGGAGTTCACCGACCGGGCCCGCGAGTCGATGGCCGCCCACGTGCGGGCGATGGTGGAATTCCAGGACGCCGGCGCCGAGGTCTTCGACTACGGCAACAGCATCCGGGACGAGGCCCGGCTCGGCGGCTACGAGCGGGCGTTCGAGTTCCCCGGCTTCGTGCCCGCCTACATCCGGCCGCTGTTCTGCGAGGGCAAGGGCCCGTTCCGGTGGGCCGCGCTGTCCGGCGACCCCAAGGACATCTACGCCACCGACAAGGCCGTGATGGAGCTGTTCCCGGAGAACGACCGGCTGCAGAAGTGGATGCGCGGCGCCCGCGAGAAGATCGCCTTCCAGGGCCTGCCCGCCCGGATCTGCTGGCTCGGCTACGGCGAGCGGGACAAGGCCGGCCTGCGGTTCAACGAGATGGTCGCCTCCGGTGAGCTGTCCGCGCCGATCGTCATCGGCCGCGACCACCTCGACTGCGGCTCGGTGGCCTCCCCCTACCGGGAGACCGAGTCGATGCTGGACGGCTCCGACGCGATCGCCGACTGGCCGCTGCTCAACGCGCTGATCAACACCGCGTCCGGCGCGTCCTGGGTGTCCATCCACCACGGCGGCGGGGTCGGCATCGGCCGGTCCATCCACGCCGGCCAGGTCTCCCTGGCCGACGGCTCCGCGCTGGCCGCGGAGAAGCTGGCCCGGGTGCTGACCAACGACCCCGGCATGGGCGTCATCCGGCACGTGGACGCCGGCTACGAGCTGGCCGAGCAGGTCGCCGCCGAGCGCGGGGTCCGCATTCCGATGAAGGAAAGCTGAGATGGCCGGCGGCGCCCCGGGGGGACTGGAACGTCGCACCATCGACGTGGTCCCCGACGCCGAACGGCACGGTAAGCCGTTCAACCAGTTCACCCTGTGGTTCGGGGCGAACATGCAGATCACCGCGATTGTCGACGGCGCGCTCGCGGTAGTGTTCGGCGCCGACCCGCTCTGGGCGGCGATCGGGCTGATCATCGGCAATGTGCTCGGCGGCATCGTGATGGCCCTGCACTCCGCGCAGGGCCCGAAGATGGGCATCCCGCAGATGATCTCCAGCCGGGCGCAGTTCGGCGTGTACGGCGCGGTGGTCCCGCTGGTCCTGGTCATCCTGATGTACCTGGGCTTCGCGGCCACCGGCACCGTGCTGGCCGGCCAGGCGATCAACCAGCTGACGTCCGTCAGCGCACCGTCCTTCGGCATCGTCGTCTTCGGCATCCTGACCGCGGCGATCGCCATGTTGGGCTACCGCTGGATCCATCACCTCGGCCGGGTCGCCACCGTCGCCGGCATCATCGGCTTCACCCTGCTGGGCATCAAGCTGTTCGCCAACTACGACATCGCCACCCTGTTCACCGGCAACACCCTGGACTGGCCGACGTTCCTGCTGGCCATCTCGCTGGGCGCCGGCTGGCAGCTGACGTTCGGACCGTACGTCGCCGACTACTCGCGCTACCTGCCCCGCAGCACGACCGCCCGGACGACGTTCTGGACGACGTTCTCCGGCAGCGTGCTCGGCTCTTGCTGGGCCATGCTGATCGGCGTCGTGGTGGCCGCGTTGCCGGGGTCCGGGTTCCTGTCCAACCAGGTCGGCTACCTCGGTGAGCTGGCCGGGGGCGGGGCGCTGGCCCTGCTGATCTACCTGGTGATCGTCATCGGCAAGCTGACCGTGAACACGCTGAACGCCTACGGCGGGTTCATGTGCATCCTGACCACGGTCTCGGCATTCACCCGCTCGTCGCGGATCAGCCAGTTCGCCCGCTCGGCCTACATCGTCGGTTTCATCGCGGTGTCGGTGATCATCGCGCTGGCCGCGTCGGCGGACTTCCTGAACAACTTCAAGAACTTCATCCTGGTTCTGCTGATGGTGTTCATCCCGTGGTCCTCGATCAACCTGGTCGACTACTACCTGGTCTCCCGGGAACGGGTGGACATCCCGGCGCTGTACGACCCGAACGGCCGCTACGGCAAGTGGAACGTGGTCTCGTTGACCTGCTACGCCATCGGCGTGGTCGTGCAGATCCCGTTCATGGCCCAGAAGCTCTACACCGGGCCGATCACCGAGATGCTGGGTGGCGCGGACATCTCCTGGATCGTCGGGTTGGTCGTCACCGCGGCCATCTTCTACCCGTGGGCCAGGCGGAGGTTCAACCCGCCCGCCGACATGATCTACCCACCGTCACTCACCGAAACCCCGGCCTCCAGCCGGATCTGAACCAGGAACCGATGAGGAACCGATGATGACCTTCGACGCGATGTGGTCGGCGATCGAGCCGATCGGCCGGCACGCCGGCACCGGCGGCTACCGCCGGTTCGCCTGGACCCGGCCGGACAGCGACCTGCGCGAGTGGTTCGCCGGCGAATGCGCCGCCCGCGGCCTGGATCTGGTCGTGGACCGGGCCGGCAACCAGTGGGGCTGGTGGGGCGACCCGGACGCCGCGGTGGCGGCCGGACGCCCGGGGGTCGTCATCGGTTCCCATCTGGACTCGGTGCCCGACGGCGGCGCCTTCGACGGCCCGCTCGGTGTCGTCAGCGCGCTGGCTGCGCTGGATGCGTTGCGGGCCACCGGGTTCACCCCGTCCCGGCCGATCGGCGTGGTCAACTTCGCCGACGAGGAGGGCGCCCGGTTCGGCATCGCCTGCGCCGGGTCGCGGATCATCACCGGTCAGCTCGACGGGGACCGGGCCCGGGGCCTGACCGACGCGGACGGGGTGTCGCTGGCCGAGGCGGTGTCCCGGGCCGGCGGCTCGCCGGAGGACCTGGGCACCGACGACGAGACCCTCCGCCGGATCGGCTGTTTCGTCGAGCTGCACGTCGAGCAGGGCCGGGCCCTGGTCGACACCGGCGACCCGGTGGCCATCGGCACCGGCCTGTGGCCGCACGGCCGGTGGCGGATCGACTTCCCCGGCGAGGCCAACCACGCCGGCACCACCCGGCTGGCCGACCGGCAGGACGCGATGATCGGCTACGCACACGCCGTGCTGGCCACCCGGTCCGCCGCCGAGAAGCGGGGCTGCCTGGCCACCATCGGCAAGGTCGCCGTCCGGCCGGGCGGGGTCAACGCCATCGCCAGCGGGGTCACCGGCTGGCTGGACGCCCGGGGCGCGGTCGAGGCCGACGTGCTCGGCGCCGTCTCGGACATCGAGGCGGTGGCGGCCGAGCACGGGGCGACGGTCACCCGGGAGTCGTGGACGCCGCCCACCCAGTTCGACGCGGGCCTGGCCCGCCGGCTGCGCGGCATCCTCGGCGCCGACGTGCCGCTGCTGGGTACCGGCGCCGGGCACGACGCCGGCATCCTGGCCGGGCACGGCATCCCGACCGCGATGCTGTTCGTCCGGAACCCCACCGGTGTATCCCACTCCCCCGCCGAGTTCGCCGAGCGGGACGACTGCCTGCTCGGGGTCGGCGCGCTGGCGGCCGTCACGCGGGAGTTGGCCCGATGACCAGCTACTTCGCCCGGCACGCGCTGCTGCCGTCCGGGCCGGCCGCCGACGTCACGATCGAGGTCACCGACGGCCGGTTCACCGTGATCACCCCGAACACCCGGCCCGTCCCGGGCGCCACCGCCCTGCCGGGCGTGGCCCTGCCGGGCCTGGCCAACTGCCACAGCCACGCCTTCCACCGGGCCCTGCGGGGCCGCACCCACGCCGGGGGCGGCACCTTCTGGACCTGGCGGGAGGGCATGTACGCGGTCGCCGCCGCGCTGGATCCGGACTCGTACCTGGAGCTGGCCCGGGCCACTTACGCCGAGATGGCCCTGGCCGGCATCACCTCCGTGGGCGAGTTCCACTACCTGCACCACGCGCCCGGCGGGATCCGCTACGCCGACCCCAACGCCATGGGAGCGGCGCTGATCCAGGCCGCCGCGGACGCCGGCATCCGGCTGACCCTGCTCGACACCTGTTACCTGGCCGGTGGTCTCGGTCCCGACGGGCACGCCGCCCTCGGCCCCGAGCAACTGCGCTTCGGTGACGGCACCGCGCGGGTCTGGGCCGACCGGGTCGCGCTGCTGTCCGACTCCGACTCGGTCGTGGTGGGCGCCGCGGTGCATTCGGTCCGCGCCGTCCCCCTGGACGCCCTGCCGGTGGTCGCCGCGGCCGCCGCCGGCCGGCCGGTGCACGTGCACCTGTCCGAGCAACCGGCCGAGAACGAGGCCGCCCTCGCCTATTACGGCCGCACCCCGACCGAACTGCTGGACGAGGCCGGCGTGCTCGGCCCGCTGACGTCGGCGGTGCACGCCACCCACCTGACCGCCGGCGACATCGCCACCCTGGGCCGCACCGGCACTGTCAGCTGCTTCTGCCCAACCACCGAACGCGATCTGGCCGACGGGATCGGCCCGGCCCGGGCCCTGCTCGACGCCGGCAGCCGGCTGTCCCTCGGGTCGGACCAGCACGCCGTCATCGACCTGATCGAGGAGGCCCGGGCGCTGGAGATGCACGAGCGGCTGGACACCCTGCACCGGGGCCGGTTCAGTCCGGCCGAGCTGCTCACCGCGGCGACCCGGCACGACAGCCTCGGCTGGGCCGACGCCGGCGCGCTGGCCGTCGGGGCGCGGGCCGACCTGGTCGCGGTCCGGCTGGACAGCCCCCGTACCGCCGGCGCCGACCCGGCCCAGATCCTGCTCGCCGCGACCGCTGCCGACGTGGACACCGTCGTGGTCGACGGAAACACCGTCGTCGCCGGCGGGCAGCACCGCCTCGGCGACGTCGGCGACCTGTTGCGCAAGGCCATCGAACCGCTGTGGTCGACAAACACTTGGAGTCAGCAATGAGCACGCTGGTCACCGGTATCGGTGAGCTGGTCACCAACCAGGACGACGATCTGGGCCTGGTCACCGACGCCGCCGTGGTCGTCGACGACGGCGTCGTCGCCTGGGTCGGGGCGGCCGCGGCCGCCCCGGCGGCGGATGTCGCCGTGGACGTCGGCGGCCGGGCGGTGATCCCGTCGTTCGTCGACTCGCACGCCCACCTGGTGTTCGCCGGCGACCGGGCGGCCGAGTTCGCCGCCCGGATGGCCGGCACCCCGTACGACGGGGGCGGGATCGCCTCCACCGTCGGGGCGACCCGGTCCGCGAGCGACGACGAGCTGCGGGCGCTGCTGGCCCGGCGGGTCGCCGAGATGCGCGCGCAGGGCACCGGCACGGTGGAGATCAAGAGCGGCTACGGGCTGACGATCGAGGACGAGGCGCGGGCGCTGCGCATCGCCGGCGAGTTCACCCCTGAGACGACATTCCTGGGCGCGCATGTGGTTCCGGCGGAGTACCGCGACCGGCGCGCCGAGTACGTCGATCTGGTCACCGGGCCGATGCTGGCCGCGTGCGCGCCGCACGCGAGGTGGATCGACGTGTTCTGCGAGCCGAACAGCCCGCACGCGTTCACCGCCGACGAGGCGAAGACGGTGCTGACCGCCGGCCGGGACGCCGGGCTGCAACTCCGAGTGCACGGCAACCAGCTCGGCCACGGGCCGGGCGTGCAACTCGCGGTCGAACTCGGAGCGGCGAGCGTGGACCACTGCACCTTCCTGTCCGACGCCGACGTCGACGCGCTGGCCGGCTCCGACACCGTCGCCACCCTGCTGCCCGGGGTCGAATTCTCCACCCGCTCGCCCTATCCGGACGGCCGGCGGCTGCTGGCCGCGGGCGTGCGGATCGCGCTGGCCACCGACTGCAACCCGGGCACCTGCTACTCGTCGTCGATGCCGTTCGTCATCGCCCTGGCGGTGCGGGAGATGGGGTTGACCCCGGCGCAGGCACTGCGCGCAGCCACCGTCGGCGCGGCGGAGTCGTTGCGGCGCAACGATATCGGTCGGCTGGCGGTCGGATCGCGGGCCGACCTGACGGTGCTGGACGCGCCGAGCTACCTGCACCTGACCTACCGGGCCGGCGTGCCGCTGGCCCGCACCCTGGACCTGGGACGGTCGTCATGACCGCCGTGCTGGAACCGGCGGCGCCGGTGCGCGCCTCGACCAGCATGTGGCGCACCCGAGCCGACGCCTGGAGCGTCATCGCCGACGCGAGCAAACGGCTGGCCGCACCGGCGACCCCGGCCGATCAGCACCCGGTGCTGCGCGTCGAACTCGACGCGGCGCTGGACGTGCTCGACGTGCTGGAACGATTCTGGGCGCGGCCCGGCACCCGCGGTGTCGCCAGGGTTCGGGAGTGGTGCCAGGACGAGGACTACGCCGCGGTCCTGCCGGTCGCCCAGGCCGCGGTCCGCCCGGATCCCGGGGACCGGCCGGCGTTCCAGGTCCTGGTGGTGGACGACTCGGCCGACGCCCTCGCGCTCGAGGACGGGTTGATTCGCGCCCGCCGCCCCGAGGATCGGTACGTGTACCAGGTGGTCGCGGTGCCCAGCTTCGAGGACGCGCTGCTGGCCGTCCTGCTCAACGCGGACATCCAGGCCTGTGTCATCCGGCCCGGTTTCACCCTCGGCTCGCCGCAGCCGTCGGCCCTGCTGGGGCACTACCAGCTGGCCCCCGATCCGGAGCTGACCCGCCGGCCGGCCGACGAGGTGGCGGTCGCGCTGGGCCGGCGCATCGCCGAACTGCGCCCCGAACTGGACCTGTTCGTGATGGCGCAGGGAGCGATCGAGACCACCGCCGCCCGGCTGGGCCGGCACTTCCGGCGGATCTTCGACGCCGCCGACACCCTGGAGCTGCACCTGTCGATCCTGCGCGGGGTCGCCGCCCGGCACGGGACGCCGTTCTTCACGGCGCTGCGCGACTACAGCCGCCAGCCCACCGGCGTGTTCCACGCGTTGCCGATCTCCCGCGGCCACTCGGTGACCGAGTCGCCGTGGATCAGCCAGGTCACCGACTTCTACGGGCTGAACATCTTCCTGGCCGAAACCTCCGCCACCTCCGGCGGTCTGGACTCGCTGCTGGAACCGGCCGGCACGATGAAGCAGGCGCAGGAACTGGCGGCCCGGGCGTTCGGCGCGCAGCGCACCTACTTCGTCACCAACGGCACGTCGACCGCGAACAAGATCGTGTCGCAGTCCCTGGTGGCCCCCGGCGACGTCGTGCTGGTCGACCGGAACTGTCACAAGTCGCACCACTACGCGCTGATGCTGGCCGGCGCCCGGGTGGCATACCTGGAGTCGTACGCGCTGGACGAGTACTCGATGTACGGGGCGGTGCCGACCGCGACGATCGTGGACACGCTGCGCGAGTACGAGCGGGCCGGCCGGCTGGACGAGGTGCGGATGCTGTCGCTGACCAACTGCACCTTCGACGGCATCGTCTACGACGTCGAACGGGTGATGGCCGAATGCCTGGCCATCAAGCCGGATCTGGTCTTCCTGTGGGACGAGGCGTGGTTCGCGTTCGCCCGGTTCCACCCGATCTACCGGCAGCGCACCGCGATGGCCGCCGCCGCCCGGCTGGCGCGTCGCTTCGCCGACGATCCGCGGGTGCGGATCCGGGTGTACGCCACGCAGTCGACGCACAAGACGCTGACGTCGCTGCGTCAGGGCAGCATGATCCACGTCCACGACCAGGATTTCCACGAATCCCGGGAGGCGTTCCTGGCCGCGTACATGACGCACACCTCGACGTCGCCGAACTACCAGATCCTGGCGTCGCTTGACGCCGGCCGGGCCCAGGCCGAGCTGGAGGGCTTCAAGCTGGTCGAACGGCAGGCCGAGCTGGCCATGGAACTGCTGGACGCGACCCAGTCGCACCCGTTGATCAGCAAGTACTTTCGGGTGCTGACCACGCCGGACATGATTCCCCCGGAGTTCCGCACCAGCGGCATCACGGCGCCGTCGCTGGCCGGCTGGTCGGAGATGGACCGGGCCTGGCGGGAGGACGAGTTCGTCCGCGACCCCAGCCGGCTCACCCTGTTCATCGGGCTGACCGGGGTGGACGGAGACACCTTCAAGCACGACTACCTGATGGCCCGGCACGGCATCCAGGTGAACAAGACGTCTCGCAATTCGGTGCTATTCATGACGAACATCGGCACCACCCGCAGCGCGGTCGCCCACCTGATCGAGGTACTGGCCAGCCTGGCCGAGGAGTTCGACGAGGAACGGTCGCGGATGGGCGAGCTGGAACGGACGGTGTGCCGGGAGGACGTCGCTCGGCTGACCAGAACCCCGCCGCCACTGCCCAACTTCAGCGCGTTCGCCGAGCGGTACCGGCCGGATCCGGGGTCGGCCGACGGGGACGTCCGGGCCGCGTTCTACGACTCCTACCGGCGGGGCGCCTGCACCTATGCGGTCGACGCGCAGATCCGCCGGCGGCTGGCCGCGGGCGACGAGGTGGTGTCGGCGAACTTCGTCACCCCGTACCCACCCGGCTTCCCGGTGCTGGTGCCGGGGCAGGTGATCACCCTGGACATCCTGGACTACCTGGCCGCCCTGGACACCAAGGAGATCCACGGATTCGACGGGCGTTTCGGGTTCCGCATCTTCACCGACGGGTGACGCCGGCCGCCGCTGCCGGCCGGTCGACGATCGGCCCGAGTCCTGTCGAACTGCCGGCGCCGTCTGGTGGTGGTCCGTGGTCTGGGAACGAAGGACCGTCCATCCAATCGGCCGACAGGGGTTCTGTTCGCGATCGGCGATGGATAGCCTTCGTCGATGGCTGCGATCGAACCGTTCGGCTCGGGTTGGCTGAGGTTGCGGGACGGTGCCGAAATCTACTGGGAAACAAGCGGTCATCCAACCGGCCGGCCGATGGTGTGGCTGCACGGCGGCCCGGGCACGGGGTTGATGTCGGGCGGGTACAAGCGGGCGCCTGATCCCGAGCGGTGGCTGATCGTCGGCCTGGATCAGCGCGCCTGCGGCCGCAGTCGCCCGCTGGCCACCGAACCGGGGTTCGACCTGCACACCCTCACCACCCAGATGCTGATCGGTGATCTGGAGGAGCTACGCGAGCACCTCGGAATTGCCCGCTGGCTCGTCGCCGGCGCGTCCTGGGGCACGACGCTGGCGTTGGCGTACGGCCAAGCGCATCCGAACCGGGTCCTGGGTTTCGTGCTCGCCGCCGTCACCGACGGCAGCCGCGCCTATGTCGAGTGGATCAGCGAGCGGATCGGTAGCGTCTTTCCCGAAGCGTGGGACGATTTCGCGGCCGCGTCCGGTCGCCGGCCCGGTCAGCGACTGCTGGACGCGTACGTTGAACGGTTGACCGATCCGGACCCCGAGGTGCGAGCGGCGGCCGCGCTGGCCTGGTGCACCTGGGAGGACGTGCACATGTCGTTGTCCCCGTCGTTCCATCTGGACCTGGCGGGGAAGGATCCGCAATTCCGCGAGGTGTACGCCCTCCAGGTGGCACATTCCTGGGCCAACAACGCGTTTCTCGGCGAGCACGGCATCCTTGACGATCTCGACGTGATCACCCACCTTCCCGCCGTGCTGATTCACGGCCGAATGGACATCAGCGGCCCGCTGGTGACCGCGTGGCAGATGCACAAGCGATGGCCACGAAGCCGGCTCCACGTCGTCGAGAACGAAGGTCACGCCGGAAAGGAGATGGGCGCCGCCATCACCCGGGCGTACGCCGACCTGCTCGGGCCGGCCCGGCCGGCGTGACGGGGCAACCCACCGGCGACCGCAGCTCCGGTCGCCGACGGCGAGTCGAACCAGTTCATCGACGTGCGGCCGGACCGAGAGCGGCACGGACGACGGCGATCCCGGCCCGGGACCGGACGGCCTGCCACACCTGGGCGTCCGCGACCGGCCAGGCGTACACCGGCCACCCGTCCTGCTGGAGGTCGACCAGCCGCGGTTCGTCGAGGTCGGCCGCAGCCAGCGCGTACAGGGCCGCGATCCGTGGCGCGATCACGCCGAAGTCGATCACCCGGGCCAGCGGGTTCTCCGCGGCCAGCACCTCGTCCACCGAGTCGACCATCAGTGGATACACCGCCGGCAGGACGTTCTGCAGGGACAGGAACAGGTCGGCGGCCCGCCGGCGCGGGTCGCCGAGCAGCGGCCCGATCCCGGCCAGCCGGCCGAGGGCGAACCGGGGGTGGGCGAGCAGGCTGTGGGCGTACAGCACCCGCAGCAGCGCGACGTCCATGAACAGCCGCTCGAGCGGCCGTTCACCGTCGATCAACTGCCGGCTGTCCAGGTAGCCGGCCACGATGCTGGCGTTGTGCGCCCGGTACCAGCACTCGGGCGATGGGTGGCGCAGGAACTCGATCCAGTGCCGGACGGCGGGCGTGCTCGGCGTTCCCGGCCCGCCGAGCACCAGCAGCCGGGCCTCGACCGTGTCCCGCAGCAGCGTCCCGTTGACCGCTCGCCACCAGGGGCTGCCCGGCGGGTCCGACCCGGGCGGGGTCAACACCCCACGCCGGATCTGCCACCGCATGAAGGCGATCTCGGCCCGCTGGTACGGCTCGAGCGACCGCCCGGGTGCCACCGGCCGGTAGAACGACATCGCCAGCGCCAGGCGCTTGGCCGGGTCGTCCCGCACGTCGGCCAGGATCGACTCCGCCCGGCCGCGCGCGTCCGCTGCCGCCGGCCGTCCGGGCCACCGGACGATGCTGTCGTCGACCCGAGCGGCCGGCACCCCGGCCGTGCTGCGACGCCTCGCGGCGACTCCCATCGGGCCGGTTATCCCGCCGCCGGACGGCCCACCCGCTCCAGCACCACGACCGGGATCTCGCGGGCCGTCCGCTCCTGGTACCGGTCGTAATCCGGCCAGGCACCGACCATCTCGGCCCACATGGCCGGCTTCTCGGCCGGGGTCGCGATCCGGGCCCGGGCGGGGAACCGGTCGCCCTTGATCTGCACCTGCACGTCGGGGTCGGCCTCGAGGTTGCGGAACCAGGCCGGCGGTGCGTCGCTGCCGCCCTTGGACGCGACGACCAGGTAGTCGTCACCGAAGGGTCGGAAGATCAGCGCGTGCGACCGCTCGGCCCCAGACTTGCGGCCCCGGGTGAACAGGATCAGGATCGTCGTTCCGCGGCGCCAGTGGTAGCCCTCCTCGCCGTCGGTGGCCAGGTAGCGCTCGACGTGCGGGCGGCCCTGCAGTTCCAGTGCGGTCGACATGCCCTGACCCTACGGCGGGCGGGTGAGTTGCGGTCACCCGGTCAGGCGCGGCCCCAGGTGATCGCGTGCATCGGGGTGATGGACGCCCACCCCAGGTCGGTGAAGCCGTGCCGGGTCAGCAGCGTGTCGTAGGTCGAGCGAGGCAGCAGCTGGTCGTCTATCTGCGCCTCGAAGAACTGGATGGCGGACATGATCCGGCCCGGGGCCGAGCGGAGTCCATCGTCGGTGTCCGGGAACGGGAAGTCGGAGATGACGAAGACGCCACCCGGTTCCAGGGACCGCCGGACGTTCTCGGTGACCCGGTCGACATCCCGGCACTCGTGCATGGAGATGTTGTTGATCACCACGCGAACCGGCTCGTCCAGCGCCATTTCCTCCAGCGGCGAGCAGATCAGCTTCACCCGGTCGGCCAGTCCGGCCTCGGCGACGGCGCGGCGAGCCAGTTCGATCGAGTGCGCATCTCCGTCCACCCCGATCACCGTGCACCGCGGATAGCTGCGCGCCAGCTTCACCACACCGACACCGGCGCCGCAGGCGGTGTCCACCACCCGGCATCCTCGTTCCAGTTCGGTGGCCATTCCGGGTACCCTGGACAATCCGGCGGGTACCAGCCGGGTGTAGAACGGTGTGCCGGTTCCGGACACCTCGGTGATCCAGTCGTGGCTGGTGTCGGCCCACCACATCCGCCGGCCGGTGGCCAGGTTCGCCTCGAAGCGGGTGAACATCTCGTCGGCCTCGGTCACCTGGAACACCCCACCAACGTAGGCCGGTGACTCGGTGTCCAGCAGCAAGGTCGCCATGTGCGGCTCGACCCGGTAGCCGGCACCGTCCCGGCCGAGGACGCCTGCGGCCAGCGCGGACCGGCACCAAACGGAGACGTAGAACTCGTCGAAGCCCAGTGCCGCGGCCACGTCCGCCGCCGACCGGCCGGGCGACCGGGTGAAGTGCGCGATGAGCCCCTGCCGCAGGCCCATGGCGATCGTGCGATGTGAGGCGTAGCCGGCAATGTGTCCCAGCAGTGTCGACGCCTGGGCGGGCGCGGTGGGCGTGGTGGTCACCGGTTCGGCGGTCAGGGTCATGATTCCCCCTACGGTCGGGCGGGTTTCGGACGCCCTCGATGCTGCCGCCAGGGGTTCGACGCTCTCCAGTTCTGGATCTGTACCGGGCCGGTACAACATCTGTACCGACCCACCACAGCGCCCTACCCTTGTTCCATGTCCGCCAGTTATGGGCAGTTCTGCCCGGTTGCCAAGGCAATGGAACTGCTTGACGAGCGCTGGACGATGCTCATCGTCCGGGAGCTGATGTTGGGCAGCACCCAGTTCAACGCGATCCGCCGTGGGGTGCCGCGGATGTCGCCCGCGCTGCTGTCCAAACGGCTGAGCACATTGGCACGCGCGGGGGTGGTCGAGCGGCATCAGGACGGGTCCCAGGTGAGCTACCGGCTGACACCGGCCGGGCAGGAACTCGTGCCCATCGTCCAAGCCATCGGCCAGTGGGGCATCCGATGGGTGACCGAACTGGGCGACGAGGATCTCGATCCCCACCTGCTGATGTGGGACGTACACCGAGGCATCGACCACGACGAGGTGCCGCCCGGCCGGACCACCGTGGCGTTCGTGTTCACCGATGTGGCTCCCGCGCTCAGCTGCTGGTGGCTGGTCATCGACGCGTCGGACGTCGACGTCTGCGACGCCGATCCCGGCTACGGCGCGCGGATCACCGTCACCACCTCGTTGCGGACCCTGTCGCGCGTCTGGCGCGGTGACATCCCGCTGGCCCACGCCCAGCGGTCCGGCGAACTGACCTTGGCCGGGGATGCGACCGCCTGTCGGGCTTTCCCCCGATGGCTCAAATTGTCGACCCTGTCCGGGACACCGCGCCCACGGCTCACCGTGGTGCGCTGACGGCGCCCACCGCGGATGGCGGGCCCCTCGATCCGCGATCGGGCCGGTCATCGACAATGACCGCATGTCCGCGGCCTACGACCTCGAACCCTGGTCCGACCTGATGGTGGCGGTGGTCGGCGCCATGGCCGCGCTGGCGGGCCTGTTCTTCGTCGCCCTGTCCATCAACGTCGACCTGATCATCCACCAGCCGCGGCTGCCCGGCCGGTCCGCGGCCACCGTGGTGATGTTGTTGATCCTGTTGCTGGCCGGTGTCGCCGGGCTGGTGCCCGACCAGCCGAGCTGGCTGGTCGGGGTGGAGATCGCCGTGCTCGGCGTCGCCGTGACGGTGTTCAGCGCGCGGGCGCTGCACCCGCAGACGCTGCCCGGTGACGAGAAGGCACTGAATGCCTTCAACTACCGCGTCGGGCCGTTGTTGATCATGCTCGTGCCCTGCGCCACCCTGATCGTCGGCGGGATCAGCCTGGCCGTGCAGGCCGGCGGCGGGCTGTACTGGCTCGCGGCGGCGTTCGTCACCGGCATCTTCGCCTGCATGACGAACGCCTGGGTGCTGCTGGTGGAGATCAAGCGCTGACCGATCCGATCCGTCGCCTCCACAGTTGATCATGCAGAACACGCCCTTATCCGCGGCGGATAAGGGCGTGTCCTACATGATCGACTTCGGGTTCGGGTGGGGTCCGGTGCGGTCAGTGCATGGCCACCGGCGCGGTCCCGGCATCCGCATCCTCCGGCGCCTTGCGGGGCAGCAGGAAGGCCGGGATCAGGGTGACGGCCAGCAGGATCAGCGCCACCCAGAACGTGGTGCCGAACGCCTCGGCCATCTGCGCCTTGACCTCCTCCATCGCCTTGGCGATGACGTCCGGCGGCACATTGGCCATGGCCTCCGGATTGGCCTGCGCGGCCTGCGCCGCCTGCAGCGCCGGCTTGTTCAGCAACTGGTTGGTCAGGATCACCGACATCGTCGCGGTGCCGATCGACGCGGCCGACTGCTGCACGATGTTCATCAGTGTCGACCCGCGGGCGACCTCCGCGTGCCGCAGCGTGGCCAGCGCCGCGGTCATGATCGGCATCATCGTCATGCCCATACCCAGGCCGTTGACGAACAGCGCGCCCAGCAGCAGCGGGATCGGCGTGGTCGAGGTGATCTGGGTGAACACGCTCATGCCGCACAGGATCAGCAGCAGGCCGGCGATGACGAACTTGCCCGGACCCATCTTGTCGGTCAGCCGGCCGGCGATCGGCATCGACAGCATGGCGCCGATGCCCTGCGGGGCCAGCAGCAGGCCGGCGGTCAGCGTGCTCTCGTCCCGCACCTGGATGAAGTAGGTGGGCAGCAGCAGCATGGCGCCGAAGAACGCGATGGCGAACATAGCCATGGTGATCACCGAGACGGACAGCTGCTTGCGCTTGAACAGGTGCAGGTCGATCAGCGGGTGGTCCTGCCGGCGCAGCGCATGGAAGACGAACCCCGCCATTAACAGCACCCCGACGACCGCCGGGATGAGCACCTTGGCCGAGGCGAACGTGCCCTCCTCCGGGATGGTCGACACACCGTAGAGGAACAACGCCAGGCCGGGCGAGAGCAGCAACATGCCGACGAAGTCGAACGACTCCGACGGTGTCGGCTCGTCCTTGGCCAGCACCCGCCAGGCGGCGAACAGTGCGATGATGCCGATCGGCACGTTGATGAAGAAGATCCAGTGCCAGCTGGCGGTCTCAATCAGCCAGCCGCCCAGGATCGGGCCGAAGATCGGGCCGAGCAGCATCGGCACACCCAGCACGGCCATCACCCGGCCGATCCGATGCGGTCCGGCGGCGTGCGTCATGATCGTCATGCCGAGCGGCATCAGCATGCCGCCGCCCAGGCCCTGGAGCACCCGGAAGACGATCAGCGACTCGATGCTCCAGGCCAGGCCGCAGGCGATCGAGCCGAGCAGGAACAGGGTCAGCGCCAGCATGTAGAGGCGCTTGGTCCCGAACCGATCGGCCGCCCAGCCGGTCAGCGGGATGACGGTGGCCAGCGCCAGCGTGTAGCCGGTCATCGTCCACGCGACGGTCGCGTAGCTGGCGTCGAAGACGGTCTGGAAGGTGGGCAGGGCCACGCTGACGACGGTGACGTCCAGGATGGACATGATCGCGCCGAGCACGACCACACCGGCGATCCGCCAGACGGTGCCGTCCAGCTTGTCGTCGTCGGGGACGGCCGCCCCGGTCACGACTGCCGCCTCCGGCGCGGCATGTTTGCTCAGCGACGGGCCCGGCGGGCCGGGAGTGTCCGCGCCCGATTCGGGCGCAGCGTGCTTACTCATGCAGGGATCTCCTGACGATGCGAATGGTGGACTTCCAGGGGTACGTCTGAGGTTTCGCCGGCGGGCCGGCCGGTGCAACCGAGTTTCGCGACCACGGGACGCAGGGCGTCGATCAGACGTTCGGCATCCCGCTCGTCGATGTCGGCCAGCAGGTCGAGGGCGGCCCGCCGCTGGCCGTCCTTCACGCTGACGATCAGCTCGAACCCCGCGCCGTTGAGGGAGATCCGTTTGATGCGACGGTCGAGGTCGTCCTCGACCCGCTCGACCAGCCCGGCCCGCACCAGCTGGTCGACGTTGCGGCCGGCGGCCGCGACCGACAGGCCGAGCCGATCGGCGATCTCGTGGATCGGCACCGGCTCGGGGTGCTGGGCCAGCGTCAGCATCGTCCTCATCTGCGAGAACGTCAGGTCCGCGGCGAGCAGGGCGTCGATGCCCGCGCTCTGTGCACCGCACTGCAGGTGGCCGATGAACGTCTGGATGACGTCGAGCAACCGTGCGGCGCAAGTTCCTGTCACGCGCGCAAAGGTAGCACGCGCGCAAGTGTTGTTCGAACGGCCGCTGGGCTCAGCGGGTGACGGAGATGGGTGTTCGTGACGATCGGTGATCTGGCCGATGAGCCGGGTGCCCTGGTCGCCGGCAGCGCGTCGCGAGTGAAGAGATCGTCTGGGGTGCGCCCGGCGGGCACGGTGACATCCGCGTTCACCACGTCCTGAACCGATGACGTCATCTGGGCCGACGTGATCTGGCCGGGCGTCAGGTCCGGATGGGCCGCCTTGATCAGCGCCGAGGGGCCCGCCGGATGGGGGAGCCCATCGAAGTGCCGTCGATCGCCTGGACAGCTGACTGGGCGGACCGGCCTATGGCTTCGCTCACAAGGCACTCAATACCATTGTCATGGGACTGAGTGTCAGACAGGATATACCTCATCGCCCGACCGAGCCGGTCACTCAAGGATGAGGATGGATTCCATGCCCGAGATCGACGTCAGCACCGCAC